>NZ_JBHUIY010000006.1:0-148457 GCF_042683125.1 Phaeospirillum tilakii | reverse complement strand
CAGCGCCAGCGCCAGCAGCAGCCCGGCGCGCGGGCGGCCGAGGCAGGCGGCGGCGGCGCGGTCGGGGCGGCGCTGTTTCAGCGCCTCCACCGTGGTCGAGAAATGCCATGCCACCACCAGCGAGTCCTGGCGCGCCTCGGCGGCGGCGCGGGCCGGGCCGGCGGGCAGCCCGGCCAGGAAGCGGTCTCCGGCGGCGGCCAGGGCGGCGACGTCGGCGGCGCGCATCCGGTAGGAGGTCGAGCCGGCATGGCGGCGATAGAAATAAAGCGGCGGCGGCACCACCCGGAAGCGGGCGCCGGCCGCCAGCGCCCGGGCGATCAGGTCGTAATCCTCGCCGATGCGCAGGCCGGGATCGTAGCGGATGCCGCGCGCCGCCAGCCAGTCGCGCCGGATCAGCGGCTTCAGATAGCCGAGCGCGGCCCCGCCGGCGAACAATCGGTTGGCCCGCAGATAGGTCGCGAGGTCGATCTCGACCGGCCGCAGCCAGTCGGGGCCGGCCGGCAGGGTGGCGGCGTGGCGGCGGCCGGGCGGTCCGGCCTGGAAGGCGAGCAGGGTGTCGGCGACGATCTCGACCGGGGCGGCGCCCGCCGCCGCCAGCAGGATTTCCAGCCGGCGGGGATGGATCAGGTCGTCGCCGTCCATCACCGCCAGCCATTCGCCCCGGGCGACGGCAAGGGCGCGGTTGCGGGCGGCCCCCGGCCCCTCGCCGCATCCCTCCAGCAGGCGCAGGCGCGGATCGGCGGCGGCGTGGGCGCGGGCGCGGTGGGCGGTGTCGTCGGTCGAGCCGTCATCGACCAGCAGGATCTCGATCGCGGCGAGGCTCTGTTGCCGCACCGAGGCAAGGGCGGCGTCGAGGAACCGGCCGACATTGCGGCAGGCCATCACCACGCTGACCAGCGGGGGGAAAACGGTCACCCCCGGGCTCCCAGCAGGGCGGCCAGCCGGCCGCCGCCGCGCCGCACCAGCTGCTCGGCCAGATTGCGCAGCAGGAAGCCGCTGACGGTGGTGGAGCGCAGGAACGGGCGCAGGCAGGCACCCGGGTCGCGCGCCTTGACCGCCTCGATCAGCCGCAGCCACTGGATCCGGGCGTCGAGGCTGCGGCCGTGCGCCGCCAGGGCGGCCCGCTCGCGCCGGCCGAGCCCGGGGCGATCGAGCGCCCGGCTGCGGGCATACAGCCGTTCGAGGTCGGCGCGGCCGTGGGCGCCGCTCAGCGAATTCGGCCGCGCCACGCTGACATAGCCCTGGGCCGGCACCACCAGGAAGCGGGCCCCGGCCAGCAGGGCGCGGGCATAGAGGTCGAAATCCTCGCCCAGCCGCAGGCTTTCGTCGTAGTCGAGGCGGTGCTCGACCAGGAAGGCCCGCCGCATCAGCGGCTTGAAGAAGCCCAGCTCGCGCCGGTTGCGGCCCGGGCGCGAGACGTTGCCGCGCACGAAGCCGGCGAAATCAAGCGGCCACGGCGCGAACGCGCCGCCCAGCATCGGTTGGGGCTCGACCCGGTCCAGCGCGGACGCGGCCACCTGCAACAGGTCGTCGGCGACGAAATCCTGCCCGGCGGCAAAGCCGAGCAGCCCGGCCAGCCGCCCCGGCCGCAGGAAATCATCGCCGTCGAGCAGGGTGACATAGGGGGCCGAGGCCAGGGCCAGCGCCGCGTTGCGCGCCGCCGCCGGCCCCCGGTTGACCGCGAAGCGCAGCGAAACCAGACGCGGCTCGTCGCGGCCCAATTGGGCGATCCGCGCCGGGGTGTCGTCGGTCGAGGCATCGTCCACCACGATCACCCGCCCCAGCCCGTCCTGCGCCAGCGCCGATCGCACCGCCCGCTCGATGGTGTCGGCCCGATTCCAGGCGGCGACGATCACATCGACCCGAGGCGCCCCGTTTCCCCGCTCCCCGCTCATTTCCGTCTCACGCCGTTGCTGTCCGCGCGGGAAAATAGCAGGCTTGCGCCGGAACCGAAACCGCGAAAGTCATCGTGGGTCGCGCGCCTCTCGCGCGGGCTCTGCCCGCGACCCGCCGGGGCGATGCCCCGGACCTCCTTTGTTTTCATCGATAAAAAGAAGGTGGGGTTTGGGGAGCTTCGCTCCCCAAGCGGGTGCGGGCGGCAACCCGCCAGGGGGGCTCAGGGCAGCAGCCGGTGGGCCAGCATTCCGGCCAGCATCGCCAGCACGAACAGCACGCCCTGGCCGCTGCCCTCGCCCAGCAGCACCAGCGCCGGTCCGGGGCAGATCCCGGCCAGCCCCCAGCCGACGCCGAACAGGGCGCTGCCGGTCAGCAGGCGGCGATCGATCCGGGTGGCGGTGGGAAGCTGCATCGGCAGGCCGAGCCAGGAGCGTTCGCGCCGGCTTCCGGCGCGGAAGGCGAGCAGGCCGACCCCGATCGCCCCGGCCATCACCAGCGCGAGCGACGGGTTCCAGCTCCCGGCGAGGTCGAGGAAGCCCAGCACCCGGGCCGGGTCGGCCATGCCGGACAGGATCAGCCCCAGCCCGAACAGCAGGCCGGCGGCGAAGGAGATCGCGTTGCGCATGATCCTGCTCCGCTCAGATCAGGTGGCGGACGGCGAACACCGTCAGGAAACCGGTGGCCATGAAGGTCAGGGTGGCGGCCAGCGAGCGTGGCGACAGCCGCGACAGGCCGCAGACGCCATGGCCGCTGGTGCAGCCCGAGCCCAGCCGCGCCCCGAACCCGACCAGCAGCCCGGCCGCCACCAGGGTGGGCGTGTCGGCGGCGATCCGGGGCGGCGGCAAGGCCGCGACCAGGGTCCAGGCCAGCGGGGCCAGCCCCAGCCCCAGCACGAAGGCCAGCCGCCACGGGGTCTCGGCGCGGTCGGGCCGGCGCAGCAGGCCGCCGACAATGCCGCTGATCCCGGCGATGCGGCCGAGCGCCAGCAGCAGCAGCGCGGCGGCCAGACCGATCAGGGCGCCGCCCAGCAGGGCCGGGATGGGGGTGAAGCCGCTCCAGTCAAGGGTCATGGCAGGGGATCCTTCAGGGGGCAATAGAGGTCGAGCAGGGTGGCGAGCAGGCGGTGCAGCTTGGGATCGCCGACCGCGTAATAGATCCGCTTGCCCTCGCGCCGGGTCCGCACCAGCCCCTCGGTCCGCAGCACCCCCAGTTGCTGCGACAGGGTCGGCTGGTGGATGTCGAGCAGTTGTTCCAGCTCGCCCACCGATTTCTCGCCCTGGCACAACTGGCACAGCAGCAGCAGGCGGTTCTCGTTGGCCAGGGCGGACAGGGTGGTCGCGACCGCGCCGGCGGCCTGGCGCAGGCGGGCGGGATCGGGGGCGGGGAGGGCGGTGTCCATCACCATCTCATAATGTTTATATTAGTATAATATTGACAACGATGGCGTCTGGCAATAGGGTTCCGCCGTCGCCTTGGGGCGGCAAGCGGCAAATCTGCGTCTGGGAGCGGAGCCATGGAACAACTGAACATCGTGGTGATCGGTGGCGTCGCCGCCGGGGCCTCCTTCGCCGCCCGGGCGCGGCGCCTCAACGAAGCGGCGCGGATCACCGTGATCGAACGCGGCCCCGACGTGTCCTTCGCCAATTGCGGCCTGCCGTATCACATCGGCGGCGAGATCGCCGACCGGGGGGCGCTGGCGGTACAGTCGGCGGCGTCGCTGAAGGCCCTGCTCAATCTCGAGGTGCGGGTCGGCACCGAGGCGGTGGCGATCGACCGCGCCGGCAAGCGGGTCGAACTGCGCGACCTCGCCAGCGGGCGGCACGAATGGCTGCCCTACGACAAGCTGATGCTGGCGCCCGGCGCCTCGCCGCTGCGGCCGCCGCTGCCGGGGATCGACGATCCCCGCATCTTCACCCTGCGCAATCTTCAGGACATGGACCGGATCGTCGCCGCCACCAGCGCCGGGAAACGGGCGGTGGTGATCGGGGCCGGCTTCATCGGCCTCGAAATGGCCGAGCAGCTCCGGCACAAGGGGCTGGCGGTCGAACTGGTTGAATTGCAGCCGCAGGTGCTGCCGCCGCTCGACGCGCCGATGGCGGCGCTGATCGACAGCGAGCTGCGCCGGCACGGCATCGGCCTGCATCTCGGCGAGGGCATCGCCCGGTTCGAGCCGGCCGCCGGTTCTCTGCGCTGCCACCTTGCCTCGGGCCGCGCCCTCGACGCCGACATCGTGATCCTGGCGATCGGGGTTCGCCCCGACAGCGAGCTGGCCCGGGCGGCCGGGCTCGACCTCGGCCCGCGCGGCCATATCGTGGTGGACGGGTTCCAGCGCAGCTCCGACCCCGACATCTACGCCGCCGGCGACGCGGTCGAGACCGCCGACCGGGTCGGCGGTGGCCGTACCGCCGTGCCGATGGGCGGCCCGGCCAATCGCCAGGGCCGGGTCGCCGCCGACCATATCTTCCTGGCCGACAAGGCCCGGCCCTATCCCGGCTCGCTCGGCACCGGCATCTTGCGGGTGTTCGAAACGGTGGCCGGGCTGACCGGCTGGAGCGAGAAGCGGCTGGTGGCCGCCGGGCGGCCCTATCAGACGGTGACGGTCAATGACAGCCACCATGCCGGCTATTATCCCGGGGCGCGGCCGATGACCCTCAAGATCCTGTGGGAGCCGGACAGCGGCCGGCTGCTCGGCGCTCAGGTCAGCGGTTTCGAGGGAATCGACAAGCGGCTCGACGTGCTGGCGACGGCGATCACCGCCGGGATGACGGTCGAGGACCTCTGTCATCTCGAACTGGCCTACGCCCCGCCGTTCGGCGCGGCCAAGGACATCGTCAATCTGGCCGGCTTCGCCGCCTGCAATCGCCGCGACGGGCTGGTCAGCCACACCACCGACCTGCCCGACGATCCCCGGGTCCAGGTGGTCGATGTGCGCGGCGCGGCGCTGGCCGAGGCCTATCCGGTGCCGGTCCCGAGCGTCAACATCCCGTTCCCCACCCTGCGGGCCAATCTCGACCGGCTCGACCGCGACCGGCCGGTGGTCACCGTCTGCGCCTTCGGCAAGATGAGCTATTTCGCGGCGCGGGTGCTGGCCCAGCACGGTTTCGCGGTGCAGAGCTTCAGCGGCGGCCTCAAGGCCAATGTCGATCCGCGCACCCCGGGCAAGCTGCCGAGTCCCTGATACCGCCCGGCCAATGACCTGACCCGTTGGGTCAGGTCAGGCCGAGACGGTGACGCTCAATCGCCGCGCGGGCTGACCGGCCGCCGAACGGATCATTTTAAAGGGCGGCCGGTATGAACCGGCTCCGGGACCCGGCGCGAGAGCCGGGTCCCGGCGGGCGCTCAGTGATGGGCGCCGCAGGCGTGCTGCGGGGTGAATTGCTCCGCCTCGCCGGCCAGCAGGGCCTGGACCGCCGCGCCGACGCTGCCGTCGCGGCCGGGGCGGTAGACCGCGATCCCGGCGGCCATGAAGCCCATCAGCGGATTGCGTCCCATCCCGCCGGCGACCAGGGCATCGACGCCATGGTCGGCCAGCAGCCGGACCGGGACCATGCAGCCGCCCTCGGCATGGGGCAGGCCGGGCAGCAGGGTGACGTCGGCGATGGTGCCGTTGTCGATCCGCACCAGGGTATAGACGTCGCAGCGGCCGAAATGGCCGGCGAGCGGGGCGTCGAGCCCGCCCGGCAGTTCGGACGGCACGGCAATCAGCGACATGGACATCGGGCAGGTTTCCTGTGTTGGCCGTGACGAAACGGCGGGGGAGGGGCGGATCCCGGAAGCGGAGCGGTGGGAAGCCGCGCGTGCCAACGGTCAATAACGGGCCGGGATCCGCCCCCGCCATGACATTTTTCAATGAAGGTCCGGGCGGTTTGCTTGCTCAATGCGGGGGTAAATCGCCAGGGCGACGCGGTTGTTCATGGCGATATTTCGAGAAGAGGGGGGGGACGGCATGACGGGCGATGCCAGACTGCGTCTGGTGGTTGACAATCAGGCCGAGGCGGGGCTGGCGGTCGAGCATGGCTTCGCCGCCTGGATCGAGGCGGGCGGGCGGCGCCTGCTGCTCGACAGCGGGGCCGGTGGGGCACTGGTGGCCAACGCCGCCGCGCTCGGGATCGACCTCGCGGCGGCCGAGGCGGTGGTGCTCAGCCACGGCCATTACGACCATAGCGGCGGCCTGCCCCAGGTCCTGGCGGTGGCGGCGGACGCGGTGCTGTATGGCGCGCCCGGGATCGGCCGGGCCCGCTTCAGTTGCCCGCCCGGGCGGCCGCCCCGGGCGATCGGGATGGCGGCGGAGGTCCGGGCGCGGATCGAGGCGCTGCCGCCGGCGCGGCGGGTCGAGGTGCGGGAACCGCTGTGGCTGGCGCCGGGGATCGGTCTCACCGGCCCGATCCCGCGTTGGTCGGGCGAGGATGCCGGTGGGCCGTTCTTCCTCGATCCGGCGGCGGCCGAGGCCGATCCGCTCGACGACGATCAGGCGCTGTGGCTGGAAACCGCCGCCGGTGTGGTGATCGTGGTCGGCTGCTGCCATGCCGGCCTGATCAACACCGTCGAGCGGGTGCGCGCGGTCAGCGGCATCGACCGGGTGGCCGGGATCGTCGGCGGCTTCCACCTGCTCAATGCCGACGAGGCCCGGCTGGCCGACAGCGTGGCCCGGCTGCGCGCCTGGGCGCCCGATTTCGTGGTGCCGTGCCATTGCAGCGGCGCGGCGGCGGTGGCCCGGCTCGGCCGCGACCTGGGCGGGACGGTGGTCCGCCCCGGCCGGGCTGGACTCGCCCTTGGCCTCGGCCGGCTGTGCCCGGCCGGGGCGGCTACAGCGGCCGGCTGAGGGAGATGATCCCGCGCAGGTCGCCCGGCTGGAAGCCGGTCGCGCGATCCCGTGGGTAAAGCTCGGCCAGCGCCGCGCCGACCTCGGGCTTGAGGGTGACGCCATGGCAGGTGGCGCAGGGTTCGCCCATCGCGATCGCCTTGACGAAACGGAAGCTGGCGGTGCCGTCGGCGGCGGTGACGATCTCGCCGCGCGTCAGGGCGGTGGCGGGCTCGCCCTGGGCGATCCGGCGGGAGAACTCCTCCAGCGCCGCCGTCTCGAAGGCGTCGGGGGCCGAGGACGGGTTGCGCAGCCGCAGCGCGGTCCGCTTGATGCGCCAGCCGCTGTCGGCGCCGAGCCGGTCGGCGATCGGCCCGGCCTGCTGCTGGCAGGCGCCGATCGCCGCCACCGGGCCGCCCGCTTCCATCGCCTGCTTCAGCGCGGTTTGCAGCGAACCGGCATAGCGCGCCGCCAGGGCGTCGGCCTCGGCGGTCAGGCGGGGGGTGGGGTCCTCGGTCGGCGCGAGCAGCAGCCCCAGCAGGGGCAGGGCGATCAGGATCGGCAGCAGGTAAGGCAGGGGCGGGCGGGACATCGGGTTCTCCTTCGGCCGGGGCGAAGGGATAATATTAGGACAACATGATTCTCGGCAAGCCTTGCGCCCGGCGCGGACGGGATCAGTCGCGGGGATCGGCCGGCACGCCGTCGCTTCCGGTCCGGCCGACCACCACGTGCAGCGGCTTGTCGTTGAGGTCGCCGGTTTCGTCGAAGCTGTAGAAGCCGTTGGCGCCGCGCCAGGACGGGTGGAAGCGCAGGTGATAGGACAGGTCGAGCGGATTGAGCGAACGGGTTTCGCGCACCGCCGCCGCCAGCATCATCAGCGCGTCATAGCCCTGCGCGGCGGCGGTGTCGGGCAGGCGGCCGAACCGGGCCTGATAGCGGGCGACGAAATCCTGGTTTTCCGGCGCGGGATCGGCGCGGTTGTAGAGTGAGAGGAAGGTGACGCCCTCGATCGCCCCGCCGCCCTCGGCGAGGATCGCGTTGCCGAGGTCGGCGGCCACCACCACCGGGGTGGTGACCCCGACCTCCCGCCGCTTGCGCAGGAAGCGGACGATCTCGGCGTCATCGCCCCAGAACAGGATCACGTCGGCCTCGATCAGGGTCAGCCGGTTGGCCGGCTCGCGGAAATCGTGGGTGCCGGGGGGGAACGACCATTGATAGACCAGCCGGCCGCCATGGCTTTCCTGTTCGATCTGATATTGGTAGAGCAGGTTGCGGCCGTAGGCGTCGTCGCGCCAGACCACGGCGTAGCGTTTCTCCGCCGGCCGGTCGGCCGGGAAGCGGGCGAGATGGCGGGCGATCTCGTCGGTGGTCTGCACGGTGCGGATCACGTATTTGGCGTCGTGGCGGGTCACCGCCTGGTTGTTGACGTTGACCAGGATGTGCAGCAGGCGGGCGCGTTCGAAGATCTGCGCGGCGCGCACCGCGACGCTTTCGTCGTCATAGCCGATCACCGCCGCCATCTCGGGGGTGGCGGCGAAATCGAGGGCGATGGCGTGGCCATGGCGCCAGTCGTCGTTGTCGTCGCGCAGGTCGAGCCGCAGCTTCGGCCCGCCGGCGAGGTTTTCGGCATTGATGCGGTCGCGCGCCAGCACCAGCCCGTCGGCCATGCCGGGGCCGCTCAGCCGGAACGGCCAGGACACCCCCACCAGCATTTCGTCGCTCTTGTCGTTGAGCAACGCGGTGCGGCGCTGCCCCATCTCCTCAAGCGAGCGCCATTGCGGGCTCAGCGCCAGCAGCAGCGCGACCACCCCCCCGGCGCGGATCAGCCAGAGGACAAGGCCCCGGCCGCCGGTCCGCGCCGGGGGGCGGGAAGCGGTGGAGGCGGGCGCGGGGCGGGGGTCGAGCGGCATCGGCTCCAACGAAGGGAGGAGGAACGGGCGGTGCTGTTCGCAGTCTGGTCGATGATGGGGCGGTTGCCAAGCGCCGGGCGGGGGCAATCCCCCGGGTCAGAACCGCAGGGTGGCGATCAGTTCGGTCACCAGGGTCGGATCGTCGCCGTAATGCCGGCGGGCATAGGCCTCGGGCGCCAGCAGGCCCCACACCCCGCTCAGGGTCAGCCAGGGGGCGGCGGTCCAGTCGGCGTAGAGATCGATCTCGCGGCCGAAATCGCGCGATTCGCAGGCGGCGGCGCGGTCGAGGGCCAGGGCGTACCAGATCGCGCCAACCCGCAGATCCTCGCGCGGGCCGGCGGCCAGCTGGACCATGTGCAGGTTTTCGTTGCTGTTGAACAGGTAATACTGGCCGGCGACCTCGCCGTGATAATACGAGCCCCAGCCGCGCACCATGCCGTAGCGCAGCGGGTCGAAATTTTCCGAACGGTCGCGGCTGGCGGGATCGTCGCCGCTGAAATGGGCATAGCGGTAGGTCAGAACCGGCCGCCAGGGCAGGGCGGAAAAGCTCCAGCCGGCCTCGGCGTACCAGCCCTCGGCGGCGAGGCGGCGGCCGGTGCCGTCATTGCGCTCGATCACCCCCTCCGCCGCCAGGGTCAGGTCGGGCAGGGCGGCGAGCGGGGTGCCCCGGGCGCGCAGATCGACCACCCGCATCCCCTCGCGCAGGCTCGACACCCCGTCGCTGCCGAGGCGGCCCGAGCCGGTCGGGTTGTCGTGGCCGAGCCGCAGCAAGGCCGCCCCGATCGTGCCGCGCTCGCCGAAGCGGGCCTCGACATTGACCCCGGCGATGCTCATCCCGCCGGTGTCGGGGTCGCTCTTCAGCCAGAACAGGTCGGCATGGAGCGGATCCCAGCTGAACCGCCCGATCGCCGAGCCGGCCCAGGCCGAACGCGGCCCGAACCAGCTTGCGCCCTCCCGCCCCTGGTCGAGATTGCCGTCATTGAGCAGGAAGCCGTCGCCCATCAGGAAATCCTGGCGGCCGAACGACAGGTCGATCGCATCGGTCTGCCCCAGCAGATCGCCCGATTTCCACCCGACCATGGCGCGTTCGAGGTCGGCATGCGACACCCCGCCATGGGTCAGTTGATTGGGCGCGATGGCGTCGCCCTCCCCCTGGGTGGTCGAGCCGACCACCGACACCGCGCCATAGACCGCCCCCAGCCCGGGCCGGTCGAGCCGCACGGTCAGCCCAGGCTTGAGATAGCCCTCGCCCCAGTTCGGCGACCGAACCTTGCCGCTGCCGTCGCGGCGACCAACCCCCTGCCCAAACCCGGCATCGCTGACCGAGAACACCCCGATCCCAGCGGTCAGTTCCGGCGTAACGGTCAGCGCCTCCTCGGCGCGGGCCGAACTGGATAGAACGCCCGCGACCAGCATAAAAAAGAAGGGGGTCCGGGGCATCGCCCCGGCCGGGCGCGGGCGGGAGCCCGCCCTCACGTTGCGTTGCGCGCGCTGGCGGGCGCCCGCCATCAAGCTCCGCCGCGCATGCCCTGCCAGACGCGCAACGCCTGACAGGTCTCGGCGACATCGTGAACGCGCAGGATCTGCACCCCGGCATCGAGGCCGGCGAGATTGGCGGCGAGGGTGCCGGGCAGACGCTGGCGGGGCGGCTCGTCGGCGGAGAGGGCGGCGATGAAACGCTTGCGCGACACGCCGAGCAGCAGGGGACAGCCGAAGCCGTGCAGCAGCGGCAAGGCGGCGAGCACCTGGGCGTTGTGCTCGGTGGTCTTGCCGAAGCCGATGCCGGGATCGAGACAGATCCGCGCCCGGTCGATCCCGGCCGCCTCGGCGGCGGCGATCCGCTCGGCCAAGTGGTCGGCGACGTCGAGCGGGGCGCAATCGTAGTGCGGGTCGGCCTGCATGGTGCGGGGATCGTCGCCCTGCATGTGCATCAGGCACAGCGCGGCGCCGCTGGCGGCGGCGACGCGCAGCGAGTCGGGATCGCCGGTCAGGGCGGTGACGTCGTTGATGATCCTGGCCCCGGCGGCGACGGCCGAGTCCATCACCCGGGCGTGGCGGGTGTCGATCGAGACGACCAGGCCGCGCTCGGCCAGGGCGCGCACCACCGGCAGGACACGGCGCTCCTCCTCCTCCGGCGCGACCGGGGCGGCGCCGGGGCGGGTGGATTCGCCGCCGACATCGAGGATGGTGGCGCCGGCGCGGGCCAGCGCCAGCCCGTGGGCGATCGCCGCGTCTGGATCGACGAAATCGCCGCCGTCGGAAAAGCTGTCGGGGGTGACGTTGACGATCCCCATCACCAACGGGGCGTCGAGGGCCAGCCCGGCCCAGGGGTCGCGGCGGCGGCCGATCCGGCGCAGGGTGTCGGCGATGTGGCGGCTGACCTCGGGCGACTCGACCTCGGCCCAGTCGAGCACGGCGGAAAACGGGGCGAGGGTGACATGGGCGCCGCCCTCGGGGCTGCGCAGCACCACCGCGACGGCGGTGAACACCAGCGGGCCGTCGGCGATCGGCCAGCCCTGGCCGGCGATCACCGCGGCGGCGCCCTGCTCGCCGGCGACGATGCCGGCGGGCAGCAGATAGAGGGCGCGGGCCAGATCCAGCCCGGCCAGGGCGAAGCCCCGTGGCAGCACGGGGCAACGCTGGAAGGCCGAGGCGACGGCGGGAACCGCGCCCATCGCGGTCAGGCCCGGGGTTCGGGCTCGGGGCCGAAGCCCGGGCCGCCGGCCGAGGGGCCGCCCGAACTCGGCACCGACGAGCGCCGGGGCGTCTCGCGCGGCTGGAAGCGGGTGCCGTCGGGGCGGATGATCGCCTCGCCCCGGATCAGGGTTTCGATGTCCTCGCGCGACAGGGTCTCGTATTCGAGCAGACCCTTGGCGATGGTCTCCAGATCCTCGTTGAAGCGGGTCAGGATGTCGCGCGCGGTGGCCTCGCCCTCCTCGACGAACCGGCGCACCTCAGAATCGATCAGGGTGGCGGTGGTCTCGGAGATGTTCTTGGTCTGGGTCACCGAATGGCCGAGGAAGATCTCCTCCTGGTTCTCGTTGTAGCGCAGCGGCCCGAGCTTGTCGGAGAAGCCGTATTCGGTCACCAGCTTGCGGGCCAGTTCGGTGGCGCGCTGGATGTCGTTGGAGGCGCCGGTGGTGACCGCCTCCGGCCCGAAGGTCAGTTCCTCGGCGACGCGGCCGCCGAAGAACGAGGCGATCATCGCCTTGATCTGCTTCAGCGACATCGAATAGCGGTCGCGCTCGGGCAGCGACATGGTCAGACCGAGGGCGCGGCCGCGCGGGATGATGGTGACCTTGTGCAGCGGCTCGTGGCCGGCGACGTGGAGCATCACCAAAGCGTGGCCGGCCTCGTGATAGGCGGTGAGCTTCTTCTCGTCCTCGCTCATCACCATCGAGCGGCGCTCGGCGCCCATCATCACCTTGTCCTTGGCTTCCTCGAAATCGGCCATGCCGACCACCCGCTTGCCGGCGCGGGCGGCGAGCAGGGCGGCCTCGTTGACCAGATTCGACAGGTCGGCGCCGGAGAAGCCGGGGGTGCCGCGGGCGATGATGCGGGCATCGACGTCGGGCGACAGCGGGACCTTGCGCATGTGGACGCGCAGGATCTTTTCGCGGCCGGCGATGTCGGGGTTGGGCACCACCACCTGCCGGTCGAAGCGGCCGGGGCGGAGCAAGGCCGGGTCGAGCACGTCGGGGCGGTTGGTGGCGGCGATCAGGATCACGCCGTCATTGGATTCGAACCCGTCCATCTCGACCAGCAACTGGTTGAGGGTCTGTTCGCGTTCGTCGTTGCCGCCGCCGAGGCCGGCGCCGCGATGGCGGCCGACCGCGTCGATCTCGTCGATGAAGATGATGCAGGGGGCGTTCTTTTTGCCTTGCTCGAACATGTCGCGGACGCGGCTGGCGCCGACGCCGACGAACATCTCGACGAAGTCGGAGCCCGAGATGGTGAAGAAGGGGACGTTGGCCTCGCCGGCGATGGCGCGGGCGAGCAGGGTCTTGCCGGTGCCGGGCGGGCCGACCAGCAGGCAACCCTTCGGAATCTTGCCGCCGAGGCGTTGGAACTTCTGCGGGTCCTTGAGGAACTCGACGATTTCCTCCAGCTCCTGCTTGGCCTCGTCGATGCCGGCGACGTCCTCGAAGGTGACGCGGCCGGTCTTTTCGGTCAGCAGGCGGGCGCGGCTCTTGCCGAAGCCCATCGCCTTGCCGCCGCCGGACTGCATCTGGCGCATGAAGAAGATCCACACCCCGACCAGCAGCAGCATCGGGAACCACGACACCAGCAGGCTCCACACCGTGGGGGTGTTCTCGGCCGGCGGCACGGCGGTGATGCGGACGTTCTGGGCGCGCAGCCGGTCCACCACGCCCGAACTCTCGGGCAGGTAGGTGGCGAACGGCCGTCCGTCGCTGTAATGGCCGTTCAGCGAGTTGCCCTGGATGGTGACGTCGGTCACGCCGCCCCGCTCGACATCGGACAGGAAGTCGGAAAACGACACCTGTCCGGT
The DNA here is from genome assembly GCF_042683125.1 of Phaeospirillum tilakii. Taxonomy (NCBI): domain Bacteria; kingdom Pseudomonadati; phylum Pseudomonadota; class Alphaproteobacteria; order Rhodospirillales; family Rhodospirillaceae; genus Phaeospirillum; species Phaeospirillum tilakii. Next base: position 135,340 of record NZ_JBHUIY010000006.1, on the reverse strand, counting down.
CCCGCGCTGGGGGGTTGAGGCCTGGAAGAGGTTGAAGAGCATCACCAGCAGCACGGCGATGATGACCCACAACGCCAGGTTCTTGCTGAAATTCAAGGTCGGGTCCTTCCTGGTTTGGCGTCGCCGCCGCCGGGCGCCGGGGCCTACGCCGAAGACATCGCCCTGGATATGGGGGCGGACACCGCCGGCACAAGAGAACAGCCAACGGTGGTCAGGGCCAGGGCCGGGGCCGGCTCCAGCCTGCGCAGCACCGCGCGCGCGCCCGCAAGGTTATAACTGAGGCGTGGCACCGCGAAAACACCTCGCTGGTCATGCAGGGCGGGAATCGTCGCCCGCGCCGCCGCCGGGATGCCCAACAGCCGGGCCGCCTCGCCGAGCGCCCGTCCCGGCGCCGGGCCAAGCCCGCCCAGAAGCAGCCCGGGCGGGGCGTCGGCGGCGACGGTGGCACGGAAGCGACGATCCCACCATACCGCGCCGCCGGGGGGCAGCGGCACCGGCGGTTCGGCGCGGGCGGCCTCGCGGCAGAGGGTCCAGGAGCCGCCGGCGGCGGTCAGGGCGCAGGCGGCCAGGGTGGCGGCGCCCAGTCCGCCGCGCAGGGTGTCGGCCAGCCGCAGCAAAGCGGGGTGGCGCGGCGGCAGCGGCTCGCCGCCGATCGCCGCCAGCAGGCGGGCGAGCAGGCGCAGGGCGATCTCGTCGGGCAGGCGGGCGAAGCCGGCGGCATCGAGCCGGGCGAAGCCGGCGGGATCGAGCCGGGTCAGGGCGGCGGCGGCGCGGGCGGCGGCGGCCTCGAGCGCGGCGCGGGCGCGGCCGAGCCGGTCGGCGGCGGCGGCCAGCCGGGCGGCGTCCATCCCCTCGGCGGCCAGCAGCGGGGCGAGGCCGCGCAGCCGCACCCGGGCATAGGCCGGGTCGGTGTTGGAGGGATCCTCGATCCAGTCCTGGCCCCGGGCGGCGAGGGTGGCGCGCAGGCGGGCACGGGGGATGTCGAGCAGCGGGCGCAGGATCTGGCCCCAGCGGGTGGGGCGGCAGGGGGCCATCGCCGCCAGCCCATCGACCCCCGAGCCGCGCCCGAGCCGCAGCAGCAGCGTTTCCGCCTGATCCTCGCGGTGATGGGCGAGCAGGAGATGGAGCAGCCCGGCCGCCGCGCACCATTCCTCCAGCAGCCGGTGGCGGGCGGCGCGGGCGGCGGCCTGGAGATCGGCGGCGGGGCGGGGCCCGGCGCGGACCAGCACATGGTGGGCGATGGCGCGTTTGGCCAGCCAGTCCCCGACCCGCGCCGCCTCGGCCGCCGCCTCGGGGCGGAGGCGGTGATCGACGGTCAGCGCGGTGACCGTCCCGCCCCGGGCGCGGGCCCAGGAATCGGCCAGCAGGGTGAGGGCGAGCGAATCCGCCCCGCCCGACACCGCGACGGCGAGGCGGGGGGCGGGTTCGAACGGGCCGAGCCGGTCCATCAATGCGGCAAAATCGGGGTCGGTGAGGGGGCTGTCGTCCATCAGGTCAGCATAACGGCCCCGCCCCGGCGGAGTCTCGACAAGCGCGGCGGGGTGGTCGAGACTGGCGGCCATTTCAGCAACCACGAGGGAGCCCTCATGCGCAAGTTCATCATCGGCGTCGGTCTGTTGCTGGCGGTGATCGCCGGCGGGCTGTTCTATCTGTTTTCCTCGCTCGACGGCATCGTCAAGACCGTGATCGAGCGGGTCGGCAGCGAAGTCGCCGGCACCAAGGTGTCGGTCGGCGGGGTCGCGCTCCGTCTGGCCGAAGGCAAGGCGACGCTGTCCGGCCTGACCGTGGCCAACCCGCCCGGCTTCTCGTCCGAGCCGGCGATCCGGCTGGGCGAGGTCACCATCGCGCTCGACACCACCACGCTCAACCATTCCCCGATCGTGATCAAGGAGGTGTCGGTGGCGGCGCCGGCCGTGGCGCTCGAACTCGGGGCCGGGGGCAGCAATCTCGCCGTGCTGCGCCGCAACGTGACCGGCGCCACCGCCGGCCAGGACGAGGCGGCGCCGGCCAAGCCGGAGGACGCGGCCCCGGCCGAGGCGGCCAAGCCGGAAGAAGCGGCCAAGCCGGAAGCGACCCAGGCCGAACCCGCCAAAACCGAGCCGGCCAAGCCGGAACCGGCCAAGGCCGAACCCGCTAAGGCCGAACCCGCCAAGGCGGAACCGGTCAAGGCCGAGGCGGCCAAGCCGGCCGAGAAGAAGGTGGTGATCCGTCATCTGGCGATCGCCCAGGGTCGGGTCAGTCTGGCGGTGACCGGTCTGCCCGGCGCCAGCACCACCGCGCGGCTCGACGACATCGTCCTCAACGATCTGGGCGAGAAGAGCGGCGGGGCCACTGGGGCGGAGATCGGCCGGGCGGTGCTCGACGCGGTGCTGTCGGCGTCGCTCAAATCCTCGATCAGCCTCAGCGCGCCGCAGGGGGGCGCGGTGCTCGACGCGGTCAAGCAGGCGCTGCCCGAGCAGGCCGGCGAGGCCCTGAAGGCGCTGGGCCGCTAAGACGGCGGTCTGGCATCGACCTGGGGGAGCCGGCCGGTCGGCCGGTTCCCCCGGCGGTCGAGCCGTTCCGCCCGCCCGTGACAGGGGCGGAAAAGCCGGTTATGGTCGGCCCTCCGTTTTTTCGTAGCGTAAGGACCGTAGGTGATGAGCGAAGAGTCCAGCTCCAACGAGATCGGTGGCATTGCCGCCGACGCCCTGCGCCAGTTCGTCGATCGGATCGAGCGGCTGGAGGAGGAAAAGAAGGCGCTGTCGGACGACATCAAGGACGTCTACGCGCAGGCCAAGTCGCAGGGATTCGACATCAAGATCCTGCGCAAGATCATTTCGCTGCGCAAGAAGGACCGTCAGGAGCGGGAGGAAGAGGAAGAGATCCTCGCCCTGTACCTCGCCGCGTTGGGCGAGGCCTGATCCGGTCCGACCGGGGCGCCGCCGTCGGGCGGCGCCGCCCGGCGGCTCAGAAACACTCTTCTTCGAGTTTCTTCAGCGCCTCGAGCGCCGCCTCGTCGTCATGGTCCTCGAACATCTCGACCATGTAATAGACGTGCGAATGCAGCAGCAGCAATTTGTCGGTGGTCGGGGTGTCGCTGGATTCGGCGACGGCAAGGCGCTGCTTGAACCGCTCCCACAGCGCGTTGCTGGTGGCCGGATCGTCGATGTAGCGGCGCAGATGGGCCATCACGGCGGCCATGTTGGCCTCGAAATCGATGCCGCGGAAGCTGACATAGCGGTCGGGGGAATCGGTCTCGGCGGCGGGAGCGGGAGCGGCGGTCATCGACGGCACCTTCGGCTGGGTGGGGTGGGGGTAGGCCACCCTGACCCGCCCGGGGGCCTGCTGCCAACCCTTCCCGCCCGAAATGCCGGACTCTTGCACCAACGGCAGATTTGCCGCACCAACCGCAGGCGGGCGGAAGGAGAGGGGGCGGGAGCGGTCCGGCAAAATCCCGGCAAGATTTCCGCGCGGTGGGGCGGGGCGGTCAGAAAAAAGCGAAATGTGTTGACGGCGGCCATCGGTTCATGAGCAAATGAACCATTCGAATTCGTTGGGCATTTCCCACAGCCATCCCGTTTGCGGGCGACCTCTGGACCTACCCATTACTGATTTGATGCCGCGGCTCGTTTCGGCCGGGGCAACGCCAGCCCATGGGAGACATCAATGTCCACTGGCACCGTGAAATGGTTCAATTCCACCAAAGGCTTCGGTTTCATTCAGCCCTCCGACGGCTCGAACGACGTGTTCGTTCACATCTCCGCCGTCGAGCGTTCGGGCCTGGGCAACCTGACCGAAGGCCAGAAGGTGTCCTATGAGGTCGAGACCGGCCGGACCGGCAAGCTGGCCGCGGTCAATCTGCGCGCGGCCTAAGCGAACAGACGCCTGCTGGTGTTCCGGGGCGACCCGGGACGCACGGAAGGCTCGAGTGCCGGCCGAGTGATCCCGTTCCCTCGGCTGGCGTTCGCCGGAAACCCCGTTGGCTCAGTCCCTGAGTCGGCGGGGTTTTCCCGTTTTGGGGAAGGGGCAGGGCATGTCGAGCGAACACAAGCCGGTGAGCCCGGGAGCGGAAACCGCCAGCGCCAGCGATCGGGCGGCGGCCGAGGCGGCCCAGATGGTCGAGGAATCCGCCCGGATGGTCGCAGCGGCGAAACGGTGGCGCGACGCGGTGGCGACCCCCGGCCTGACCGCCAGCCGCAACGCCATCGCCGCCAGCCGCAGCCTGCTGCGCCGCAGCCGGCTGGGGTGATCCCGGCGACAGGGAAGGCTAGGATTCGTCGATGCAGGTGACGCGGTTGCGGCCCTGCCGTTTGGCGGCATACATCGCCTCGTCCGGCCGATGTTCGGCCACAGCGCCTTGATCGCCTGACACAGGGTTCGGCGATCCGCCCAACCAGATCGCTCTGGCGCAGGGGGGGCGGCTCAGGCATTCCGCCATTGTCCGCCTCGTGGCCATGGCTGTCGTTGATCCGCTTGAAATGGTCGAGACGAACAGGACCGAAAACGGCCGGCCGCCGCGCCACGCCTGAAGAGGGTCGGGCGTTGTCGAGACCGGTCGGCGGATCGCGATCGGCCTGCGCCGTCAGCCTCGGCGCCGATAAATCATGACATAATCTATAGAGAGTGTTGACATTGTCGGACCGACGGTGGTTGGATTCTCCTCCCCCAGGCAAGGGAGGGTCGAATGCCGGTCAAGGTCGCGATATCCAGTGCCGATGGCAGAACGGTGCACCAGCATTTCGGGCAGACGACCCAGTTCGTCGTCTGCGAAATCGACGGCCGCTCGGTCCGTTTCCTTGAGGTCCGTCCCAACCGCCCTCCCTGCGGCGGCGCGGACGAGGCGGGCGAGAGGGGGCACGACGAGGGCAGCATGGGCCGAACCGTCGCCCTGATCGCGGATTGCCGGGCGGTGATCAGTGCCCAGGTCGGCGTCGGCGCGGTGGTGCGGCTGGCCGAACGGGGGATCCAGGCCTTCGTCATTCCCGATTTCATCGAATCCGCCCTCGGCCGTCTGATCGACAGCGGCGCTCTCGACGAGCCGGTGCAGCCGAAGAAGCGCTGGCTGGAAGATATTCGCCCCTAGGACTCTGCCCCCGCGCAGGGACCCGGCGCCGCGCGGGCGGAGCGCGGCGGTCCGGCAGGGGGGGCTCCTCCGCACACATCGCCTTTAGACTAGATTTATAGATTTAATTGACATCCGCCCGTCCCGGCGTGTTCAATTCCCTCGATGGATGCGGGGCGCTGCCGCCGCGCATCCCGGGAAGAGATTTGAACGGGAAGACAGATGTCGATCGAAACCATCCTGCCCTGGCGGGATCGCCCAAGGGTTTGTCACGCCGGCCGGGCCGATGCGGGGCGGCGGCCGGGGCGGGAGCGGGCGTGATGACCCTGGTTCCCCCCCTCCGCCCCGAATCCGCCGACGACAACGCCCGCCGCTGCCCGGGGCAGCGCCGGCCGGAGGCCTCGTCGCCGTTCCCCCAGTTGGAAGGCCGCCATCCCTGCTTCAGCCTGACGGCGGAGGGGCACGCCAGCAGCGGCCGCCTGCACCTGCCGGTCAGCCCGGCCTGCAACATCACCTGCCGGTTCTGCCGGCGCGACTTCAACCGCGACGAATGGCGGCCGGGGGTGGCCCGGGGGCTGGTGGCGGTCGATCAGGCGGTCGATGTGGTGCGCCGCGCCCTGGATTTATGCCCGACGATTTCGGTCGTCGGCATCGCCGGGCCGGGCGACACCCTGTGCACCGATCATGCGCTGCGCGCCTTCGCCCTGATCCATGCCGCCTTTCCCGACCTGATCAACTGCCTGTCGACCAATGGTCTGCTGCTGGCCGAAAAGGCCGAGCCGGTGATCGCCGCCGGGGTGGGGACGGTGACCGTCACCGTCAATGCGGTCGATCCGGCGCTCCAGGCCGAAATCAGTCCGACGATCACCTATCACGGCCGGCGCCTGACCGGTCTTCCCGCCGCCGAGCGCCTGATCGCCAACCAGATCGCGGGCATCCGCCGCATCGTCGCGCTGGGCGGGGTGGTCAAGGTCAACACCGTGCTGATTCCCGGTCTCAACGACCGGCATGTCGAAACGGTGGCCCGCACGGTGGCGGCGGCCGGGGCGTCGATGATCAACCTGATTCCGTTGCTGCCGGGACATGAGTTCGCCGACCGGCCGGCGCCGACGGCGGCGCAGCAGGCCCGGGCCCAGGCCGAGGCGGCGCGTCATCTGACCGTCTTCAGCCATTGCAGCCGCTGCCGCGCCGATGCCTGCGGCATTCCCGGCCTGACCGATTATGCCGACGCGCTCTATGCCGCCCGGCCGGCTCAGGACAGCACCTTTTCGCACGGCTGAGGCCGCCTGCGTCCCCCCCCTCCAGAGCAAGGATTCCAACCGACATGGCCAGCAAGAAACCGAAGCAGATCGCGATCTACGGCAAGGGGGGGATCGGCAAATCGACCACCACCTCGAACATCAGCGCCGCCCTGGTCGAGGCCGGCCACAAGGTGATGCAGTTCGGCTGCGATCCGAAGAGCGATTCGACCAACACCCTGCGCGGCGGCGAATACATTCCGTCGGTGCTCGATCTGCTGCGTCAGAACGCCCGGGTCGATGCCCACGAGGCGATCTTCCGTGGCTTCGGCGGGGTCTATTGCGTCGAGGCCGGCGGGCCGCAGCCGGGGGTGGGCTGCGCCGGGCGCGGCATCATCTCGGCGGTCGAACTGCTGAAGCAGCAGAACATCTTCGAGGAACTCGACCTCGATTACGTCATCTACGATGTGCTCGGCGACGTGGTGTGCGGCGGCTTCGCCGTGCCGGTGCGCGAAGGCATCGCCGAACACGTCTTCACCGTCTCCTCCTCGGACTTCATGGCGATCTATGCCGCCAACAACCTGTTCAAGGGCATCCAGACCTACTCGAACAAGGGCGGCGCCCTGCTGGGCGGGGTGATCGCCAATTCGATCAACACCGACTTCCATCGCCAGATCGTCGATGATTTCACCCGGCGGACCCAGACCCAGGTGATCGAATACGTGCCGCGCTCCCTGACGGTGACCCAGGCCGAGTTGCAGGGCAAAACCACCATCGAGGCGGCGCCGAATTCGGAACAGGCGGAAACCTATCGCCGGCTGGCCCGGCGGATCGCGGAGCACACCGAGTCCAAGGTGCCGACCCCGCTCAATCAGCAGGAACTGCGCGACTGGTCGGCCGGCTGGGCCGATCACCTGATCGAGATCGAGCGCGGCAACCAGTTGCTGGCCGCGTCGTAAGGGGGGGCGATCATGCCGATCAATCTGAAGACCGCCGTCGTCGAAAGCCGCGAGCAGCGGCTGGGCACCATCATCGGCTGGGACGGCAAGGCCTCCGACCTCGCGAAGGAATCCGCCTATGCCCGGGGCGGATGCGGCAGCAAATGCGGCCAGAAGGCCCGCCGGGTGTGCGAGCTGAACAGCCCGTTCACCCAGGGCTCGGTGTGCAGCGAGCAGATGGTCGAATGCCAGGCCGGCAATGTCCGCGACGCGGTGCTGATCCAGCATTCCCCGATCGGCTGCGGCACCGGTCAGGTGATCTACAACTCGATCTACCGCAACGGGCTGGCCCTGCGCGGCCTGCCGGTGACCAACCTGCACCTGATCAGCACCAATCTGGGCGAGCGCGACATGGTGTTCGGCGGGGCAGCCAAGCTGGAGCGGACCATCCGCGACGCCTGGGAACGCCATCACCCCAAGGCGATCTTCATCGCCAGCTCCTGCGCCACCGCGATCATCGGCGACGACATCGAAAGCGTCGCCGGCCAGCTCGAGACCGAACTCGGCATCCCGGTGATCCCGCTCCATTGCGAGGGCTTCCGCTCGAAGCATTGGAGCACCGGATTCGACGCCACCCAGCACGGCATCCTGCGCCAGCTCGTCCGCAAGGACCCGGAGAAAAAGCAGGAGGATCTGGTCAACGTCATCAATCTGTGGGGATCGGACGTGTTTTCGCCGATGCTGGCCGAACTCGGACTGCGGGTGAATTACGTCGTCGATCTGGCCACGGTCGAGGATCTGGCCCAGATGTCCGAGGCGGCGGCGACGGTGGGGTTCTGCTACACCCTGTCCTCCTACATGGCGGCGGCGCTGGAGCAGGAATACGGCGTGCCCGAGGTCAAGGCGCCGCAGCCCTACGGCTTCGCCGGCACCGATGCCTGGCTGCGCGAGATCGCCCGCGTCACCCACCGCGAGGGACGGGCGGAAGAGTACATCGCCCGCGAACATCAGCGGGTGCGGCCGCGCCTGGAGGAATTGCGGGCGCTGCTGAAGGGCAAGAAGGGCTACGTCTCGACCGGCTCGGCCTATTCCCACGGCCTGATCGGGGTGTTGCGCGAACTGGGAATCGAGGTGGACGGCTCGCTGGTGTTCCACCACGACCCGGTCTATGACAGCCAGGATCCCCGCCAGGATTCGCTGTCGCACCTGCTCGACACCTATGGCGAGGTGCCGCAATTCACCGTCGGCAACCGCCAGCAATACCAGTTCTTCGCCCTGCTCCAGCGGGTCAAGCCGGACTTCATCATCATCCGCCACAACGGGCTGGCCCCGCTGGCGGCGCGCCTGGGCATCCCGGCGATTCCGCTGGGCGACGAGCATCATGCCGTCGGCTATCAGGGCATCCTCAACCTGGGCGAATCGATTCTCGACGTGCTGGCGCACAAGAAGTTTCACCAGGACCTCGCCGCCCATGTCCGGCTGCCCTATCGCAAATGGTGGCTGGAGCAGGAAGACCCCTTCGTGCTGGCCCGCAACGGCGCCGCGTGACCGGAGAAACCGATGTCGATCATTGATTCCCAGGACAAGGTGGCGGCGAGCGGTCTCGCCGCCGGCAAGACCAACTCGATCGAGCAGGTCCGCTATGGCTGCTCGATCGGGGCGATGCAGAGCGTCGCCGCCATTCCGCGCGCGATTCCGATCACCCATTGCGGGCCGGGCTGCGCCGACAAGCAATTCATGAACCTGTCCTTCTATAACGGCTTTCAGGGCGGCGGCTATGGCGGCGGGGCGGTGGTGCCCAGCACCAATGCCTCGGAGCGCGAGGTGGTGTTCGGCGGCGCCGAGCGGCTGACCGAACTGATCGGGGCCACCCTCAAGGTGCTGGAGGCCGATCTGTTCGTCGTCCTGACCGGCTGCATCTCCGATCTGGTCGGCGACGATGTCGGTTCGGTGGTCAAGCCGTTCCAGCAGCGCGGCGTCCCGATCGTCTTCGCCGAGACCGGCGGTTTTCGCGGCAACAACTTCACCGGCCACGAATTGGTCACCCGGGCGATCATCGATCAGTTCGTCGGCCCGTATGACGGCGAGCGGGTCAAGGGGCTGGTCAATGTCTGGTCGCTGCTGCCCTATCACAACACCTTCTGGCGGGGCGACCTGACCGAGATCAAGCGGATCCTCGAAGGCATCGGCCTCAGGGTCAACATCCTGTTCGGGCCGGAATCCGCCGGGGTGGCGGAATGGAAGAGCATCCCCCAGGCCCAGTTCAATCTGGTGCTCGGCCCCTGGCTGGGGCTGGAGACCGCCCGGCACCTGGAGGCGAAATACGGCCAGCCGTTCCTGCATGCGCCGGTGCTGCCGATCGGGGCCAAGGAGACCGGGGCGTTCCTGCGCCGGGTGCTCGAGTTCGCCGGCTTGAACAAGGGGCGGGCGCGCAAGAAGGCCGAGGCGTTCATCGCCGACGAGGAGGCCCGCTATTACAAATACATCGAGGATTTCACCGATTTTTATGCCGAGTACTGGTGGGGGCTGCCGGCCAAGTTCGCCGTGGTCGCCGACAGCACCTACGCCCTGGCCCTGACCCGGTTCCTGGTCAACCAGCTCGGGCTGATCCCGGGCCGCCAGATCGTCACCGACAACCCGCCCGAAGAGGTGCGGGACGACATCCGCGCCCAGTTCCGGGCGATCGCCGACGATGTCTCGACCGAAATCGATTTCGAGGAGGACAGCCACACCATCCATCAGAAGCTGCGGGACACCCATTTCGGCCACAAGGCGCCGATCATTTTCGGCACCACCTGGGAACGCGATCTGGCCAAGGAACTGAAGGGCTCGATCGTCGAGGTCGGCTTCCCCGCCTCCTACGAGGTGGTGCTGTCGCGCGCCTATGTCGGCTATCGCGGCGCCCTGACCCTGCTGGAGAAGATCTACACCACCACCGTCGGCGCCAGCGCCTGAGCGTTGCCGGCCGGGGCCCTGCCGCGAACCGGCAGGGCTGCCCGCTCGGGTTTCGCGGTGGTGTGGGCTCCGCCCACGCCCGCCAAGGGCCGCAAGGCCCTTGGAACCCATTGATGGTCGGGCGCGGAACGGCCTTTCCGCTTGGGCGCTGGCGTTGGCCGCGCGAAGGGCAAGGAAAGGGATCCAAGGGCCTGCGGCCCTTGGCGGGTGCGGGCGGAGCCCGCGAATCGGAAAGCAGGGATCACCCCATCGTTTCGGCGCGCACCACCGTGGTGTAGATGCGCTCGATCAAATGCAGCGCGCCGCGATAGCCGAGACAGGCGCGCGACAGCACCACCTCGTCGGTGCAGGGGTAGCCGATCTCGATCAGCGGCGCGTCGAGCGCCTTGGCCATTTCGCCTTCCCAGGTGGTGCCGAACAGGATCGGCAGATGGCCGGTCAGATCGGTGGCGCGCAGGATCCGATCGATCTCGTAGCCATCATCGGCGAAATGAACCGGGACCGCGTCGGTCAGGGCGTGGAAGGCGGCGACGATTCCCGGCCGCGCCGCCTCGGGCGGGTTCTCGGTGACGATCAGGCCGGCCGGCACCAGCCCCAACTGCTCGATCATGAAGGTGGCCACCGCCAGGGCGTAGGCGCTGTCGCTGACGACGATCAGCGCCGACGGCAGCCGGTACTGGCTGGTGCAGCCGGCATAGAACGACGAGAAATCGCGCAGATAGAGGTAATAGCGTCGCTCCTCCGCCGCGATGAAGCGTTCCACCCGCCGGGGATCCCGGCCGGTGAAGGCGCCGACCGCGCGGAGGAAGGCGCCGGTTTCCCGGGCGCCGATCGGCAGGGTGGGGCGGTGCAGGAACGGCTGGCCGTATTTCGCCTCCAGATGCCGGGCGGTCTCCAGCCCCAGCCAGGGTCCGAGCACCAGATTGAACCCGGCGTTGGGCACCTGCCGCCATTCCTCGACCCCCTGGCTGGAATGGCCGAACAGGATGTTGACCTCGAGCCCGATCCCTTCGAGCAGGCGGTGGATCTCCTCGAGATCGCCGCGCCAGAACGGATGCTGATAGGGCAGCAGCGACCAGACGTTGACCAGATCGGGCCGGGTCGGGCCGGCATGGGCGTCGGCGAACTGGTCGATGATCGCCCGGACGACGATCTCGTGGCCGGTGAAGTTGTTGCCCTGATAGCCGCTGGTCTCGGCCAGCACGATCGGGACGCCGCGCTGGCGATGGCCGGCGACGACATTGCCGACATCGTCGCCGATCAGGGCGGGTACGCAGCCCGACAGCACCACGAACAGATCGGCCTCCATCACCTTCAGGGTGGCGGCGATCACCGTGTCGAGCCGGTCGGCCCCGCCGAAGATCACCTCGCGGTTGCCGATGTTGGTGCTGGGGACCTGGAACTCCCCGCCCTGATAGCCGCTGATTCCCGACAGGGCGTGGAACTGCTTCGAGGCGCAGCCGGGGCCGCAATGGGTCATTGGCTGGGCGCCGGGAATGGCGATGACGCTGGCGAGGGCGCCGAGCGCGCAGACATAGCGGACCTGTTCGAGCGGGCGGGATTCCGCGCAGGGCGAGGCGGGGGGGAGGGCGGTCATCGCGGGGCGGGCTCTTCGGCTGGGGCGGCGGGGGGGAACGGGGCGTAGGGGTTGGTCTCGTCCTTCCACCAACGCTGATAGGGAAAGGAGGAATGGGCGGCGACGTCCTGATAGAAGCGCCGCCTCGGCAGGATGCGCAGGATGCCCCGCCCGATGGTGATCAGTCCGTCATAGCCCAGCCCGTCATTCGAGTAGAACACCGGCAGCACCGGAATGCCCAGCCGTCCCGCCAGCGCGGCGATCGAGCCGGTATGGCGGCAGATGACGAAATCGGGTTTGGCCCGCTGCAAGGCGGCGTGGGCCTGGAAATGCTGATCGGGGCTGACGGTGAAATTGGTCACGTCGCCCCAGGTCTCGACCAGATGCGACAGCGAATCCTGGCGGGGATCGCCGCTGTCGGTGCTGGGATCATGATGGAAGGAATAGGCCGCATCGACCTCAATTCCCAATTCGCGCAGATCGGCCAGCAGGCCGTGGGCGAAGGCGGCGCCGGCGGCGATGAAGCCCTTCTTCCCCGCCAGGGCGCGCCGCAGCCGCGCCAACTCCGGTTCGACCCGGGCGCGTTCGCGGGCGATCAGCGCCTCGACCCGCTCCTCGCGCCCGGTTATGCGGGCGATGTCGCGCAGCCAGGCGTCGGTGGCGTCAAGACCGTAGGGCAGCGGCGCCTTGACCTCCGGCACGCCGTAATCCTGCTCCAGCCCGGTGGCGAGATAGGACAGCACGAAGCACATCGTGGCGGTGGCGGCGGCCTCGGACATCCGCGCCAGCCGGTCGAGCGGACTGCCCCCCATCACCAGATTGACCGTCAGGCCGAGCGGTTCCAGCAGCGGCGAGAACACGTCGGGGCCGCCGAGATGGATCACGTTGATCAGGTCGGGCTGGCGGCGGGGCGGGTCGCGGCGCACCAGCCGGCGCAGGATGCCGTGCTCGATCACGTCCCAGCCGCTGCTCCAATGCTTTGATTTGAAGCCTTCGCAATGGAGGGTGACGATGATGACGCCCAGTTCCGCTTCCAACTGCTGGGCGGTACCGTCGATGTCGTCGCCGATGATCCCGGTGGCGCAGGAACTGGCGACGAAGATCACCTGGGGGCGGTGGCGCTCCCACGCCGCGCGGATCGCCTGTTCCAGCTTGGCCACCCCGCCGAACACCATGTCGCGTTCGACCAGATTGGTGCAGATCGCCTGCGGGTTGCTGACCTCCCACCCCCGCTGGGCGGCGAGGTCGCGATAATAACGGCAGGTGAAGGACTGGCTGGCGGCGCAGCCGATCGGCGCGTGCTGGATGACGACGGAATCCTGGATGATCGTGGCGTTGGTGACGGCGATGCATTCGGCGCACATCGAGGCCTGGGTGAAGGGGCTGTCCCGCTCGCACAGACGCTTGCCGCCCTGGCCGCGTCCGGCGTTGCCGCAGCCGGCGGTGAAGGCGGAATCGCGGGCCAGCTCGCTGGCGCTTCCTTCCCATTGGGTGATCGTCCCCAGCCGCTGTTCGCGGGTTTCCGCTTCCGGATGCTTGAGATTGATGGCCATGGCGTCCCTTTCTCTGGCCGGACGACGGGGATTCAGGCGTGGTCGAGGGCCTGGGACAGGTCGGCGATGATGTCGTCGGCGTTCTCGATCCCGATCGACAGCCGGACATAGCCCGGGGTGACGCCCGAGGCGTGCTGCTGGCGCGGCGGCAATTGGCCATGGGTGGTGCTGGCGGGATGGATGGCGAGGCTGCGGGCGTCGCCGATATTGGCGACGTGGTAGAGCAGTTTCAGGGCATCGATGAACCGCTTGCCCGCCTCGATCCCATCCTTCAGTTCGACCCCGACCAGCCCGCCATGGCCGCCGGTCAGATAGGCGTCGGCGCGGCGGCGGGCCTCGCCCGCCTGGTGGCCGGGATAGATCACGCTGGCCACCTTGGGATGGCCGGACAGGAAGGCGGCGACCCGGGCGGCGTTTTCGCTGTGGCGCTGGATGCGCAGCGGCAGGGTCTCCAGCCCCTGGGCGAGCTGGAAGGCGTTTTGCGGCGCGATCGCCGGGCCGAGATCGCGCAGCAGCCCGGCCCGGGCGGCGAGGAGGAAGGCGATCGGGCCGAACGGCTGGGCCAGCTCGACCCAGCTTCGGTCGGCATAGGACGGGTCGGGCCGGTTCAGCAGGGGCTGACGCTCGGGATGGTCGGCCCAGGGAAAACGGCCGCTGTCGATGATCGCGCCGCCGATGGTGGTGCCGTGGCCGCCGATATATTTGGTCGCCGAATAGATCACGACCGCCGCGCCATGGTCGATCGGGCGGGCCAGCACCGGCGCCAGGGTGTTGTCGATGATCAGCGGGATGCCGAATTGGTGCCCGATCTCGGCGACCTCGCGGATCGGGAACACCTCCAGCTTCGGGTTCGGCAGGGTTTCGCCGAAATAGAGCCGGGTGCGGGCATCGGTGGCGCGGCGGAAATTCGCGGGATCGGCCGGATCGACGAAACGGGCCTCGACACCGAACTGGCGCAGCCGGTTGGCGAAGAAATTCCAGGTTCCGCCGTACAGGTCGGTGCTGCTGACGATGTTGTCGCCCGCCTCGACCAGGGTCAGCACCGCGATCGCCGTTGCCGCCTGCCCCGAGGCCAGCGCCAGCGCCGCCGCACCCCCGTCCAGCGCGGCCAGCCGCTGTTCCAGCGCGTCCTGGGTCGGGTTGGCCACCCGGCTGTACATGAACCCGATCTCGGCCAGATTGGCCAGCCGCTCGGCCCGCGCGGTGTCCTGGAGATCGAACGACACGCTCTGATAGATCGGGACCGTGGTGGCACCGGTGGCCGGGTCGGCGCGAAAGCCGCCGCCATGCAGCACCAGGGTGTCGATATTGCGCGTTTCGACCGACATAGCCGCTCTCCCGCCGTTTGTCCGGCGCGGCCGAGGGAACACGCCCCGGGCGTATCCCCTGCCACGCTTCGACACGGAAAAGGCTACGGGGTGCTGCCAATCATGTCAATATAGTCTATATATTTTATGGATTTTCAGGGGGGGTGTCCCTCCCTGGCCGGCGGCGTCGCGGAATGCCTGTTGGGCCAACACGGGACAAAAACGACTAAGGCCGCCCGAAGGCGGCCTTAAGTCATTGAAGTCATTGGCGTCCCCACGGGGATTCGAACCCAGGTTACCGCCGTGAGAGGGCAATTTTTATCGTCCAGTCATGTCTCTCGTCGTTTATGAGTATGCTGATAATAAACAGTTTTTGTTGCGGAGACGTCCCCTCCTGTCTACCCTGATCCGCAGACGCAGACTGGACACTGACAGGACACCGATTTTTCCGCCGAACTTCGGCGGTAATGGATGGAGGGACGAAATGGCGCGTGCGAAGGCTTCTCCGCTGGCAACGAAAAAGGCCCGGCTGGCTTTGCCGGTGGCGAAAAAGCCGGTGTTCGAAAGCCTGGGCGGCGGGACCAGCGTGGGTTATCGCCGCAATGCCAGCGCCGGAACCTGGGTCGTCCGCAAATCAGATGGCAAGGGCGGATCAACCCAGCGCGTGATCGGGCTTGCCGACGATTACGAGGATGCCGACGGCGAACGGGTGCTGTCCTGGGCGCAGGCCCAGGCGCTGGCGCTGGAAACCGCCGCCAATGAAGCCGACGTATCGCCAACCAACCGGATGAGCGTTGCCGCCGCGCTCGACAGTTACGAAGCCGACCTTGCCGCCCGGCGCGGAGATGTCGGCAACGTCCAGCGCGTTCGACGCCACCTTTCCGACCGGCTGGCGGAAAAGCCGGTGGTCGAATTGACGGCGGCCGATTTGCGGAAATGGCGGGATGACCTGTTGCAGACCCTTGCCCCGGCAACGGTCAATCGAACGGCCAACGGTCTTCGCGCCGCGCTGGAACTGGCCGCCCGTCACAATGACCGGATCAGTAACGGCAACGCGTGGCGGCATGGACTGGCCGGACTGCCTGACGCCGAGCAGGCGCGAAATGTGATTCTGTCGGATGCGGTGGTGGAGCGGATCGTTCAGGCGGCCTATCGTGTGTCACATGCCTTCGGACTGCTGGTCGAAGTGGCTGCCGTCACCGGCAGCCGCTATTCCCAGATCGCCGGGCTGTTGGTGGGGGACATCCTGCCCGGCCAGCGCCTGAACATGCCGACATCGAAAAAAGGCAAAGGAACCAAAAAGACTCTGCGCCGTCCCCTGCCGATCCCGGCCGGCTTGGCCGTCAGACTGGCCGAAGTGGCACAGGGGCGGGAAGAGGAGACCTCTTTGCTTCTGAAGCCCTCCGGCGCTCCCTGGGGCAAGAGCGACCATAGCCGGCTGTTCGCCCGTGCGGTGGGGGCCGCCGGGTTCTCGGCAGACGAGATCGCCCCCTATGAGCCGGCGGAGATCACCCTTTACGCCCTGCGCCATTCCTCGATCGTTCGCAGCCTGCTGCGGGGTGTGCCGGTCCGGGTGGTCGCGGTACAGCATGATACGTCGGTGGTGATGATCGAACGGAACTACAGCGCCCATATCGCCGACCATGCCGATGCGTTGGCCCGCCATGGGCTGCTGGATATCGATGGGGGCGCCAAGACAGGAGATGTGGTCAGCCTGCGGCACGGGTAACCCGCTGCTCCATGGACCGTTTAAACGCAGCGGCGCCTTTCGGGGCGCCGTTGTCGATTGTGAAATACCCCCCGGGGAAAGCCCCGGACAGCCAGGGCATGGTGTGGACATCTACCAACAAAAAGGGGCCACATCCAAGATGGCTGAGAAACTTATCAGAATTAAAGACGTCGTTAGCCAGACCGGCCTGGGACGATCGACGGTTTACAAGCTGATTGGCGAGGGGCTGTTTCCCTCTCCGCTGCACCCGGTGGGCCGTGCGTCCGCATGGCCGGAAAGCGAGGTGCAACGCTGGATCGCGGCGCGGATCGCCGCTCGTCCGGTCACTGGGCAGGAGGGCTGACGCAATGGCTCTGCCGCGCTGGAAAAACCGGAAATGTTCAGACGCCCATCCGCGAATGGATGCCGCACGTCTGGACGAAATTGCGGAAGACATGCTGACGATTGATGAGTATGTGATCGAACAGCTTCCCGCCTCCGTTCGTTACGACCGTTTCGACATTGTCGCTTCGGCTCTCGTTCTCCGAATCAACCGTCTCGGTCGCCCGAGCGTCGAGGAGGTGAAAGAGCTTATCCTCAAGGTGGACAGAGGTGAGTTTCGCCTTGATGGCCTGCTTTTCTCGGTTCGATGGAGCGGGGCCAATACCCGCCGTCGTGGGCGCAGGATGGAAACCTTCTCCCGCCTCCGTTATCTGGCTGAATGTTTGGCCGTGGCCGAACGGGAGGACCGGGAAGGAAAATGCTCTGAATCTGCCCGGCAGACGGCACGGGAGTTGATCGCAAGGGAAATGGCCGCCGACCAGGGGGCCTCATCATGACGGCGGCCCCTTTCCTCGATTGGTGCGGCCGGCATTATTCGACACCGGAAGACCTTCTGGCCGCGTTTTTCCCGAGCGCCCAGGCGGCAGCGGCACAGGTGGGCGCCCGCCTGGATGAGCTTCCGAAACTGGATGGGCGCCGCCACTACCTGCCCGCGCTGAATGGCCGCAGGGATCAGAAGCAGTTTTATATCGCCAGCCTCACCGAGGATCGGGATGGCACAGTCTGGCCGGCGATCACGTTCAAATCGTTTCGACATGGCGGGCAAACCCTGTTCTGGAAGCCTCGGGACGAGGCCTGGGGACAATTCAGCCGGGATCCTGGTCTTGGCGAGGCCAACGACAATCAGCCGCAGGTCGAGGCCTATCGTGCCGCCGTCGAAGCGACCCGTCAGGCCCAAGCGGCACAGGCTGCCGCGCGTGACCGCCAACAGGAGGATGGACACCGCGCCGCAGCCGAGGCGGCCCGTGCCGCCTGGGAGCAGGCGATCCCGAGCGAGGACCATCCCTATCTGACCCGCAAACGGATTGCGGTTCCGGGCTTGCGGGTGGCCCGGATCGATTGCCGGGCGCAATTGTGGGGTGGCGCGGAGCGGGGTTGGTGCGACGTTCCGGCGGTCCGAGCCGGCGATCTGTTGGTGCCGATGCATGACGAGGCGGGCCGGCTGGTCAACCTGCAACGGATCGATGCCGGGGGGCGGAAACGTTTCATCCTCGGCGGTCGTGCCCACGGGTGCCATTTCGAGATCCCCGGCGGCAGTGGTCGGCGTGTTCTGGTGGAAGGGCTGGCAACCGGGGCGACGTGGCACCGGGGAAGCGGCGATACCGTGATCGTGGCTTTCTCGGCCGGAGCCTTGCCCCTGGTCGCTTCGTATGCCCGGGCCGATCTGGTCGCGGCCGACAACGACACGTCGGGGACGGGAGAAAAAGCGGCGCGGGAAACCGGCTTGCCGGTGCTGATGCCGTGGCGGGGCGGCCAGGATTGGAACGATGCGGGGTGGGAGGCGGTCCGGGCCGCGATCGTGAATGCCAACGCCGAGGCCTTCACCTCCCCACGCTCTCTCCCGGCGGTCGCGCTGGAAGGGCGCGAAGCGACATGGTGGGGCAAGCTGGCGGCGGCGGAGTCGGCCGGTGATGTCGCCGCGCTGGCCTGGGCGATTGCCCGCCGGGTGTCGGCCCGTTGTCCGCATGTGTTCAGTCTGGAGGAACTGTTGGGGCGGCTGCATGACACAGCCCCGGCGGGTCTGTTGCATCCCGACAGTTTGCGGGCCATCGGCGAGGATCGGCGGAAGCGGCTTGAGCAGCGGAAACAGTGCGCCCTGTCGGCGGTCGCGATCAGCCCGGACGTCATGGGGCGGCACGATGTGGAAACCGTGGCGACGTTGCCCAGCCTGTCGGCGGCGGATTATCACGGCGTGATCCTGCTCAACGCGCCGATGGGGAGCGGCAAGACCCAGCGCATCGGCGCCCCGTTCGCCGCCTGGGCCAAGCAACAGCCCGGCCGTTTCGTCGCGATCTGTCACCGGCAGAGCTTGGTTGACGAATTGGCCCTGCGGCTGGGATGCCGTCATTACCAGGACGTTCCGGCCGATCTGGCGCCCTCGGTCGAGGCGTTGGCGACCTGTTTGCCGAGCATCGTCAAGGCCGACCACGCTCCCATCCTGGGCAAGGTGCGGTTCGTGTTCCTGGATGAAATCGCCCAGGTGCTGCGCTCGCTCGCGTCCAAGGTCACGGTGGCCGACGGTAAAAGCCCGGCCGACGTGTTCCACGCCCTGCGCGATCTGGTGCGAAAGGCGGAATGCGTCATCGGTGCCGATGCCGGGATGGACGACCGGGTTATCGCCTTTCTGGAAGCCTGCCGGCCAGGGGAGCGTTTTCGCATCATCCACCTGCCGCACCGCAACGAGGGGTTGGCCGTGAAATTCGGCTTCGGTCAGGACGCCCAGGTCACGGCCTATGGCGAGGCGCAGGCTCGGCTCAGTGCCGGGGAACGCCTGTGGGTCGGGTGTGGCGAGAAAAGTCGGGCGATCGAGGTCGCCCGGGTGCTGGAGGCCGGCGGGGCGCGGGTGCTGCTGCTGCATGGCGACAACCGGAACAATCCGGAACAGGCCAAATTCTGGCAGGATCCGGAAGGCGTTTCCCGAACCTACGATGCCGTGGTGCATACCGGGGTCATTTCTTCCGGATTGAGCATCGAGCATCGCGAGACCGGTCCTTATTTCTCCCACGGCCTGTTGTTCGCCAACGGCGCGACCATCACTCCGGCCGATGCGATGCAGATGCTGCGGCGGGTCCGCTATCTGCGCTCCTGGACGATCGTGGTCCTGGCGAACAATCGCCGCGACATCGACCATGCCGCAGCGATCACCGCCGGGATGGAAGAGGCCGCCGCGCGTGAAGGCCTCGCCGTGACCCATGCCAGCGATTTCGACCACTTCGTCGCCAAGGTCGAAGCCGATCACGCCACACAGCGGGCCGACTTCGCCGCCGGGCTATGGTGGGGACTGGAGCATCAGGGGTTCCGGGTCGAACGGTTGCCGCTGGTGGTGGACGAGGCACTTGGCGCCGAGGTCAAGGCCGTGCGGGCGGCGATCCGCGAGCAGGGGCGTTCCGCCATTCTGGCCGCGCCGGACCTGAGCGACGCGGAGGCCGCCCTCCTGCGCGACATCCCGCGCCCGACCGAGGCGGAGCGACTGGCCCTGCTGCGGCATCGGATCAAAACCGACCTCGGCGTTGATGATGTTGACGAGGCCGCGTTGGAGGTCTGGGACGAAGGGCGGGGGCCGCGCCGGATGGATCGCTTCAGCGCCGGGGTTCTCGGGCTGGCCGACCCTCGTGACCCCGCCTCGGGCGATCTGGCGTTGCATCGGTTCGAGCGGGCGAGGGTCTTGGCCTACCGCGCGCTGTTGGCCGGGGTGACGATGCGTTCTGGCTTGCGGATCACGCCCGAGCTGGCAACCCACCTGCTCGGCCGGGTGATTGAACGCCGCTACCTGCTGGCCTATCTCGCGATCGTGCCGGCGAAGTGGGCCCGCTATGTGGGGGTGGACCGCAACGGCCAGCCCGGGGCATTGCCGATGCCGGCCTATCCCCTGCGTGACGTCAGGGAAATTTTCGAGCGGATGGGGCTCGAATGCCGTCGCCGTCGCAACCAGCACAAGGCGGCGGTGGGTGCCACATCCCCTGATATCTGTTTAGAAGATATCCCCCCATCTGGCACCCAGCGGCGGGCGATCGTGGCAACCGAGACGTGGCACGAGATCACCGCCGAGAGTTGGAACCGCATCGCCCGACAGGCCGCCAGCCGCAATCGGTGCCGTCCGGTCGAGGGGGTGGGCTGAGCCCCCCCTTCACGGGTCCTTCCCCGGGGCCATGGCTTGCGGCGACCACGGCACCGCCGGCCGTGCGGTGTGGGTGGGCCCTGGAAAGGGTTTTTGTTGTTTTTTCCCAAGGGAGGTCCTGGAAAATCATCCTTTTTTCGCAAGAGGATCCGCCAGGATAGCCAGCAGCGCCTCGGTTTCCGGCAGCGGCTCGCCCCGCCCCCAGAAGCCGGCCCGGGGCAGGTCGCCCCCGTGCCAGCCACCGGGAAGCGCCGCGTCAAGCGCCCGGACCGCTGGGCCGGGGCCGAAGAAATTGACCTCGGTCGGCGAGCGGATCAGCACCGCTTCGGGCGGCGGGTCGAGCGTCGCCAGCCGGTCCGTCACCGTGGCCGTGCGGGCATGGGGCAGATCGACCAGGGTCACGGCGCCGTCCAGGGCGGGCCGGCGGCGGGCGGTGGCGGTCTCGCCGTCCCGTTCCTCGGCCGGAGTAATGCCCTGGGCCTGCCGGTCGGCGCGGCGGATCGCTTCGATTTCCTCGGCGCTGGCGCCCAGGGCGCGCAAAGCCGGGACATGGCCGCGATCGTTGGCGGCGACCAGGGCAAAGGCTCTGGTCCAGGCTGACGGCGGCAGCCCGAGCAAGGCAAACACCTGCTCCAGCGAGGTCGGGCGGTCGCTCCCGCTGTCCTCGTTGTGGTGGTCGATCACCACCGCGCCGGGCGGCGGTTCGATGTCGAGGGCGAGTTCCACCAGCACCGGCACGGTCTCCGGCGGAAGCACTCCCAGATCCTCGGCATAATCGGACAGGCGGGCGCCCCAGGTCAGGCCCCGGTCCCGGATCGCTTCCTCCCCCAGGGTCGCGGCGACCAAGGCGCGAATGGTGGTCATTTCCAGGTCGCCGCCGCCGAGCAGGAAGCACCAGCGTGTCATTTCATCCGGCCTCCGCAGAATTGGAGGTGGCGCTGTTGTCGGGCTGCCGCCCGAACCCGCTTGGGGCGATGCCCCAAACCCCCTTATTATTCAGAGGGATACTATCATAGTTGACGCTGCGCCAGATATGCCGCGACCATCGCGACCAATCCCAGCACAGCCGCGACCCATCCGGCTTCGCGCCATCGTCGCCGGGTGGCGATCAGCCCCAGCCCCAGGCCGGTACAGCCCAGCACGCCGGCGATCGTCGTCTCGACGAAGGCCCAGACGGCTTGGCGAGTCACCGGCTCGGCGGCATTGGGGACGGATGATCCGGTCTGTCCCGGAATCAGCACGTTGATCCCCAGCAGGCCGACCACCAGCGACAGCGTGAGCCCGACCGTGGCAACCAGACTGAGGGTGTTGGCGGCGTCGGCGGCGGCGCGGTCGGAGCGGGCATTGCGGAAGGCCAAATGGTCCTGGGCCTCGCGCATCACCTGGGCATACAGGGTCTCGGTGCCGAGGAAGCTTCGCCAGTGCTGGAACAACTCGCGGCTTTGGCTGTGGTTGGACAAATCGGGGAACCACAGCCGATGGGTGAAATCCAGCGCCGCCTTGAGGATGTCCTCGGCGGCCGGGTCGGACAAATCGCTGGCATGGCTCAGCCGGTGCGACAAGGCCAGCAGGGCGGCGATCTGAAGATGGGCGATCAGTCCCATCTGGAAGTAATGCCGCCGGAAATGGGTGCGGGCGTGCGTGGTGAAGAAGTCATCGTTACCGACCATCACGAAACTATGACCAGACAACAGGGTTCGGGTCGTTTTCCCCTCTTTTGGATCCCAAAAGGCGTCGTAGCAATGCCGCGCCTCGAAATCGGTGAGATAAGCGGTGCCGTAGGGCAGGGCGTGACCGTCGGGTTTGTCGAGCAGGGCCAGCCGGACCCAGTCGCCCCGGGAGATCGCCTCGGGGTGTTTCACCTTCAGCCAGGCCATCACCGGCATCCGTTCGTCGCCGAGCTGACGCCAGTGTTGGGGATCGAACTGAAGCGGCTGGAGCAGGGCCCGCCAATGCGACGCCAGTGGCGAGGTGTGATGGGTGCGAACCCAATTGATCGCTTGATCGCGGTCGAGGGGCTCGGATGGGCGAATTTCCGTGTCCCCCCGCCCCAGCCAGCGCACCGTGTCGGGCGACAGGCCGGGCTCTTTCTCCGAGATCCAGTACGGTGGATAGGCACGGCGCAGGGTGTCCAGTACGGTCAGCGCCCGGTCGAGCGTGCCCAGCGTCTCGGAGGAGACCTCCAGCGCCAGCAGCGCCACCCCCATCGGCGGCAGCAGGTAGAGGTGGCACCGTTCGACGCTGAAAATCAGGGGATCCCCGGTCCCAAAGCTGACCTCCATCCGCTCAATGCCGGCGCCGAGCCGGAACAGCCGGAGCGGCGATGGGTCGGAAAACAGCAGATCCTGGATGAAGGGGTGGAAGTAGACGAATTCGGCGTAGGCATCGGCCGCGCCATCCTGCGGCGATCCGAGGGAAGACAGGGCATCCAGGCGGGACTTCGTCACCTCTTCCCAGCCCGAGGCCTTCAGACGATCCGCCTCGCGGCTGATGCGGTCGCTGATCTGTTCGGTGCGGTCCCGTTTGGGAATGTCCAGGCGGAACGGCCATAACAGGATCTCGCGGAACTGCTCGACCTCGATCAAGGGGAGGGCGGCCTTTTCCATCGCTCCCGGCTCCTGTTGCGGTGGTTTCCCTGGTGCAGGGTGCGGTTGCGCGGCGACGAAGGCAAGAGCCGATCCGGTGGCTTTGGGCGCTGGGTGCGATCGCGAGGCGCTCCGGGCCGAACCGTTTCAATCCGCTCCCAACAGCGGATGGGCTCCAGGCAAGCAGGACGACGCGGCCATCAACGAAGCCCTGCTGTCTCAATCCGCTCCCAACAGCGGATGGGCTCCAGGCCCGGATTCTGGCCGAGGCGGAGGCTTCCGAGCTGGTCTCAATCCGCTCCCAACAGCGGATGGGCTCCAGGCATCGCCACTGGCCCCAAGGGCAAGGGCTATTCGGTCTCAATCCGCTCCCAACAGCGGATGGGCTCCAGGCTCAGCTGGATGAAGAAATGGCTCAAGGTGGGCCACATGTCTCAATCCGCTCCCAACAGCGGATGGGCTCCAGGCGTCGGTGCGATCGGCGTTGTCAGCATCGTCATCCTGTCTCAATCCGCTCCCAACAGCGGATGGGCTCCAGGCGACCAGATTCTTCAACGCTGATCGGCAGCTGGTCGTGTCTCAATCCGCTCCCAACAGCGGATGGGCTCCAGGCTCGTAGTCTTTGGCGGTCTCGCCCTCGCAGTCGTCTCAATCCGCTCCCAACAGCGGATGGGCTCCAGGCCCTGGCGCGGAAGTGGACCGACGACGCCGCGAAGTCTCAATCCGCTCCCAACAGCGGATGGGCTCCAGGCATTCGTGAACCATTTCCGGCTTGACCGAATGAAGTCTCAATCCGCTCCCAACAGCGGATGGGCTCCAGGCGTGCCTGGTTGGCAGTAACCTGGTTGGCTGAGTCTCAATCCGCTCCCAACAGCGGATGGGCTCCAGGCACGGCACCATTCTTAAGTTGATCAAGGATAAGGTCTCAATCCGCTCCCAACAGCGGATGGGCTCCAGGCTCGATAACAATATGATCATCAGCGTGATAGTGAAAGGTCTCAATCCGCTCCCAACAGCGGATGGGCTCCAGGCTCCTCCCTTGGCAAGCCGTTGTCAATCAAGCGGAAAACAGGGCCTGTTCCACGGGGTGGGGCAACGGTCGGGGCCGGAGGATCCGATTTCCCGTCGCGCCGGTTGAAAAAGAGCGAAAAAATCATTTTATAATAATCGTTTGTCATTCATTCCACGGGGTGGAGGCCGATGTTCGAGGCGATTTCGTCGCTGACGACGTTGGAGGCGGCGTGGGAGAAGGTCAAGGGCAATGCCGGCGCCGCCGGTGGTGATGGCGAGACGGTATCCGCCTTCGCCGCCGAGGCTCCCTCGCATCTGCTCGCGCTGCATCGGGAGCTGCGGGCGGGGCGGTATCATCCCGGGCCGCATCGGGTGGTGCTGATCCCCAAGCGGTCGGGCGGCACCCGGCCGTTATCGATTCCCTGCGTGCGCGACCGGGTGGTGCAGACGGCGATCGCGCTGGAATTGACCCCGGTTTTCGATGCCGGGATGGCCGAGGACGGCTTCGGCTATCGGCCCGGGCGGTCGGTGCGGCAGGCGGTGGCGCGGATCGAACGGTTCCGCGATGCCGGCTATCAATGGGTGATCGATGCCGACATCGAACGCTATTTCGAGAAGGTGCCGCATGACGCGCTGATGAGCGCGCTGGGCCGGGTGATCGAAGACCGGGCGGTACTGGATCTGATCGAACAGGGGCTGATCGCCGGCGCGGAGGGCGGGCGGGGGTTGGCCCAGGGCTCGCCGCTGTCGCCGCTGCTGTCGAATTTCTATCTCGACGGATTCGACGACGCGGTCGAGGCGGCGGAGGTGCGTCTGGTCCGCTTCGCCGATGATTTCGTGCTGTTGTGCCGGTCGGAGTCGCGGGCACGGGCGATGCTGCCCCGGGTGGCCGCGCTGCTGGAGGAACGCGGCCTGCGGCTCAATCCGGAAAAGACCCGGATCGTTGATTTCGCCGAGGGGTTCCGTTTCCTCGGCCATCTGTTCGTCCGTTCGCTGGCGATGAAGGTCGATCCCGAGGAGGATGGGGCCGAGGAGGCGGCGACCCGGCTGTTGCGCGAGATCGCCGCCGGGGATGAGCGCGCCGCCCGGGCCCGCGACGAGGCCGAGGCCGGGGAGCGGGCCGGCTGGCGCGCCACCCAGCGGGTTCTCTATCTCCATGGCGGGCGGCGGCGTCTGGGGCTGCGCAACCAGAGTCTGACCGTCAGCGAGGAGGGCCGGGAACTGCTCGCCCTGCCGGCGGAGCGGGTCGAGCGGATCGATCTGGGGCCGGAGGCCGACGCGGAGCCGGTGGCGCTGCGTCAGGCGCTGGCCGCCGGGATCGTGGTGCAGTTCGTCGATGGCTTCGGCGCCACCGAGGGAACCTTGACCCCGTCCTCGTCGCGTCGGGCCGGGCTGCATCTGGCCCAGGCCGGGATCGTGCTCGATCCGGTGCGGCGGCTGGAGCTGGCGCGGCGGCTGGTGGCGGGGCGGATCCACAACCAGCGGGCGCTGTTGCGCCGGTTGCTGCCGGCCGGGGCGCATGACGCGGAGACCGAGACGGCCTTGGCCGGGCTCAACCGCGCCTATCGTCAGACCGCCGATCCCACCCTGGATCTGGCCGCGTTGATGGGCACCGAGGGCGCGGCGGCGGCGCTGTACTGGCCGGCGCTGGGGCGGCGGCTGAAGCGGGGCTGGAGCCTGACCCACCGGGTGCGGCGGCCGCCGACCGATCCGGTCAACGCGGTGCTGTCGCTGACGGCGGCGATGCTGACCCGCGAGGTCGCGGCGCTGGTGTCGCGCCATGGCCTGCATCCCGGTTTTGGGGCGCTGCACGGCTCGCGCGACGGGCATGACGGCTGTGTCTATGATCTGGTCGAGGAATTCCGCGCCCCGCTGGCCGAGGGGCTGACCGTCACCCTGTTCAACAATCGGGAGGTGTCGGCGGCGGATTTCCTGACGGTCGAGACCCCGGCGGCGGCGGTGCGGCTGACCGGCGAGGGGCGCCGCCGGGTGATCCAGGGCTATGAACGCTGGCTCGACCGTCCGGTCGCCAGCCCGCGCGGCGGCAAGGTGGTGTGGCGGCGGTTGATCGAGGAGCAGGTGCTGGCCTACGCCGCCCATTGTCGCGACGAGGCTCCCTATGCGCCCTATCGGATGGATTACTGACCATGGCCGATGCCGAGATGTTGACCGTGTTCGTCTATGACGTCGAGAGCGACCGGACCCGCCGCCGTCTGTCGGCCTATCTGGAGGATTTCGCCGTCCGGGTGCAGAAGAGCGTGTTCGAGGCCCGCCTCACCGCCGCCCGCACCCAGGCCGTGACCCGGGCGGCGGCCGCGCTGCTCGACCCCGGCGATTCGCTCCGGGTCTATGCCGTCGCCACCGTCGGCCGGTCCCGCTGCCATGTCGTCGGCGGTGGCCCGATGCTCGAAAACGAGCCCTACATCCTGCTGTAGAGGGCCCTACCCCGTGGAAAGCTGGTTATGACCATGATTTATAATGGGAATATCTGATGAAACGGTTCTGTTTGTCGCTGGAACAGGCTGATTCTCGCGCGGTCGCCCTTCACCCCGTGGAAAGAGGCGGAAATTGTGGCCGATTGACAAGGGCTTACGATGGGGGGAGGCTAAGCCGTCTCCGCTATCGGGAGCGGATTGAGACTTGCACATCACATTTATTGCCGTCATGTGATAGGCGTGGCTAAGCCGTCTCCGCTATCGGGAGCGGATTGAGACCAATTGACCGATATGGATCGATACCGAAGGAGGGGCTAAGCCGTCTCCGCTATCGGGAGCGGATTGAGACAGCCTGAAACAGGATCAAGCCTTAAACGCTGAGGCTAAGCCGTCTCCGCTATCGGGAGCGGATTGAGACGTTCGGCGCAAGTTGCCCCCAGTGACTGGCTTGGCTAAGTCGTCTCCGCTATCGGGAGCGGATTGAGACCTGCTCCTCGTCGAGCTGTTCGAAGAGATCACGCGGCTAAGCCGTCTCCGCTATCGGGAGCGGATTGAGACGTGATGATCGAGGATGCACCCGACCACCACCGGAAGGCTAAGCCGTCTCCGCTATCGGGAGCGGATTGAGACAGCTGTTCGAAGAGATCCCGCGCGATGATGATCGGCTAAGCCGTCTCCGCTATCGGGAGCGGATTGAGACAGGATCTCTCATCCTCGCTTTGTGGGGAGTGTAGGCTAATCCGTCTCCGCTATCGGGAGCGGATTGAGACGCGGACCACCTCGACGTTGAGCGTGTCGGTCGCGGCTAAGCCGTCTCCGCTATCGGGAGCGGATTGAGACTTCGAAGCAGATCAGGTATTCCGGGGTGATCGGCTAAGCCGTCTCCGCTATCGGGAGCGGATTGAGACGATCCGATAGTACGCCCGCACCAATTCGAGCGTTTCGGCTAAGCCGTCTCCGCTATCGGGAGCGGATTGGGGGGCTGATGCCGAGGGGCGCGGCCCATCCCGAGATGGCCATTGACAGGTTCCAAGGGCCCTCGGCCCTTGGCGGGTGTGGGCGGAGCCCACGTTTCCGGCAGTCACGCCTCCTATCCGCAGTAATCACTTCGACTTGTCACCTTTCTTCAGCGTGTTATCGTGAGACGCAGGACATCCTTCGGTCGAGGAGGGGCGCTTGCGGCGGTATCTGTTGCGGGTCGAGGGGGTTAATCTGGCGGCCTCGCTGGATGACACCCAGGATCTGGGGGCGACCCAGGGAGCCAGTCTGGCGTTGCTCAACGCGCCCGAGGCGGTCAGGCAGCACGGCGCGAGGCAGGGAACTCGGCTGGAGCCGATTTATGTCGGGGCGTCGCAGGGGCTGTTCCGGTTCGAGGCCGAGTCAGACGATGCGGCGGAGGACGTGGCCGAGGCTGCCCGGGGCTTTCTGGTCGGGTCCGGAGTGGTGTTTTCCCATCTCAGTTTCGTGGTTGATGTCGAGCCGATCGGGGCGGACGAGGAGCGGGCGAAAGAGCGGGTGTTGGCCCGTAACCGGCGCCGGCAGGTGCAGACCCTGACCGTGCGGCTGCCGGAGCCCAATGCGACGGCGACCGACCCGTGCGTGATCGACCGGGTGCGGCCGGGGGTGGAAGCGGACCGAGAGGGGCTGGTCTCGGCCAGCGTCAAGGCCCGCCGGCAATATCGGCGCGGCCACCGCGACGCGTTCTATCACAGCACGATCGGTCTGGCGGCGGGGCTACGGCCCCGGTGGGCCGATGATTTTCTCGGGCTGGTGAGCGCGCCGCCGCGCCCCGCCAACGAGGCGATCCGCGACAAGCTGGCGTTGATCTATTTCGACGGCAACCGGTTCGGAAAGATCCGCGAGGACGTGAAGAATGACCGACAATTTTCCGAGGCGTTGCTGGAGCTGCGCCGGGGGTTGATGGCGGCGCTGCTGGCGCCGAATGGGGGATTGGTGGAATCCCGGTTCTTCAGGGACAATGCCGAGGACCCGGATGACCCGGAAACGCCGCGCCTGCCGCTGGAAACCCTGGTGTGGGGCGGCGACGAGATGTTGTGGGCGGTGCCGGCGTGGCTGGCGGTGCCGCTGGTGGGAGCCTTTTTCAAGCAGAGCCGGGAGTGGAAGATCGGCGGGCACCGCCTGACCCATGCCGGCGGGGTGGTGATCGGCTCCTACAAGACTCCGGTGCGGCAGATGATCGCCCTGGCCCATCAATTGGCCGACAATGCCAAGGGTGACCGCAGCCGCAGCGCCCTCCAGATCGAAATCCTGGAAAGCCTGGACATTCCGGACGGCTACCTCGACCGTCAGCGCCGGCGGCGGTTCGATCCGAACCACACCGTGACCGATCAGGCCGCGTTTTCCGCCCTGTTCACCCTTGGTGACGAGGAATGGGGGAAACTGATTGAAGCGGTAAAGACGGCACGAAAGCATTTCCCCCGCTCGCAATTGTACCGGCTGCTGTTTGCGGCGCGGGACCAGGGCGGGTTCCTCGATTCGAACGGGGTGGCGGCGCGGGCGAAGGAACTGGCGCAGGTGATTGCCGACAATGGATATCGAGAGATCACCGCCGACACTCTCCTTGGGCCGCCGCCCGTCGCCGACGCAACGGATGGCCGGCTGCTGCGTCTGGCCGCGATCGCCGGGCTGTGGGATTACGTTGATCCGGTTACGGCGGCGGCGGGGGACGTGGCATGAGCCAGATTCGGTTCGAGAGACGGTTGCGTCTCCGGGTGGAAAGCCCGTTCGTCTCGCACGGCCTGACCGTCGCCGCTTGGGGGATTGACATCGCCCAATGCCGCGATGCCAAAGACCGGGTGGTGCTGCCGGCCGAGTTGATCCGGGGCAATCTGCGCCATGCCTTCGCCGAGATCGGGCGCGACCCGGTGCCGTTGTTCGGACAGAAGGAGACGGATCGGGGCGGGCTGATCCTGGGCGATCTGGTGGCGCAGCTTGACGACGGGGGGGAACCCCAAATTCTGACCCGGGTGGCGATCGATGACGCGACCGGGGCGGCCCAGGCTGGGGCGCTGTTCTCGATCGAACTGGCCCGGCCGATCGGGCAGGTGGTGACGTTCGAAGGGCCGCTGGTGGTGTTCGCCGCCGACGAGACGGTGTTCGACGATCTGCGCGCCGCGCTGGAGCGAATCGTTGCGGTCGGGGCGTTCAAGACGGTGGGGTTCGGGGTGGTGGTCGATTGGGCGCTCGATTTGGTGCCCGATCAGGTCGCCTCGCGGCCGTTGGCGTCGCGGCCGGCTCCCCGCGCCGATCTGGGCGACCGGGTCGAGGTGACCTTGCAGTTCGACCGGCCGTTGCTGGTCGATGCCCGTCGGGTTGCCAACAATGTGTTCCAGGGTCAGGCGGTGATCCCCGGCGGGGTGCTGAAAGGAGCCCTGGCGGCGCGGGTGCGGCGGGGGGGCTGGGACGGGCTGGATCAGGCGTTGAGCCGGATGCGGATCGGCCACGCCTTCCCGGTGGGGGAGGACGGGCGGCTGTCGCACCGGCCGTTGCCGCTGTCGCTGGTGATCGGCGAGCAGGGCGGGGCGGAGGCCGATTTGCTGTTGGCGCCACCCGACGCGCCGCCGCCGTTGCTGAACGGTCAGGCGCCGCGCTTCGCCCTCGACTGGAAGGCGGCGGAGGTGGATGCGGTCCGCGAGCACCTGGGGTGGCCGGCGGAGGTGGCGTTCGACTTTCTCACCCGGACCCGCACCGCGATCGATCGGGAGACCGGTCAATCGAGTGAAAGTCAATTGTTCTCCTATTCCGCCCTGATCCCCGGCAAGCGGTGCTGGCAGGCCGAGATCGAGCGCAACGGCGCCGATCCGGCGGCGTTCGCTTTGCTGCTGGCGGTGCTGGAAGAGGGGCTGGACGGGATCGGCAAGACCGACGCCCGGGCTAAGATCACGTTGACCGCCCCCGCCGAGCCGCCGCCCGAGCCGGTGCGCTCCGGGGCGGGCTGGGCGGTCACCTTGCGGACCCCGGCGTTGCTCAATGGCGATCCGCAGCGACTGTATGCCGATCCCGACCTGATGGCCGATTATGGCGCCTATTGGGCGCGGGCGGTGCCGGGGGCGCGGCTGGTGACCTTCTTCGCCACCCAGCGTCTGGCGGGGGGATGGCAGGCGAAGAAGGCACGCCGCACCGTTTATTACCCGTTCCTGCTGACCGAGCCGGGGGCGGTGTTCCTGCTGGAAGGGGGCGATCCCGCCACCTATGCCGCGCTGCGCCGCAGCGGGTTGCCGTTGCCGGACTGGCTGGCCGAGGCGACGTGGCAGACCTGCCCGTTCGTGCCGGAAAACGGCTTCGGCGCGTTCGATCTTGGCGTGGTCGATCATGCCGATTTGCTGCCGGGGGGCGCCAATGCCTGAGGTTCGGTTCGAGATTTCCGGCGTGCTGGAAACCCTGGCGCCGCTGCATGTCGGCAGCGGCGAGCGGGGGAGTTTCACCCGCACCGACGGCGAGACGGCCACGATGGCGGAGGTGATCCGCGATTTCGAGGGCAAGCCCTGTCTGCCCGGCTCGACCCTCAAGGGGCTGCTGCGCCGGGTGGCCGAGGGGCTGGCCGACGCGGCGGCGGTGACGGCGCTGTTCGGTTCACCTCGCATCGCACCACGCAGCGAGGAGGAACCCGGGTCCGGCGGCTGGCTGCTGGTGCGGGCCGCGCTGTTGCTGGCGCCCGGGCCGGGGGCGGAAAAGTTGCCCCAGGGCAATGGCGAGACCGGGATCTTCATCGACGCCCGCACTCGGATCGATCGCGCCACCGGCACCGCCGACGATGCCAAGCTGTTTCACGTCGAGCAGGTGGCGCCGGGCAGCCGGTTCGGCCTGCGGCTGATCCTGCTGCGGCCCGATCCGGGGCGGCTGGATCTGCTGAGGAGGGTGTTGGGGGCACTGACCGATCCGGCCGGGCTGATGGTCGGCCATGGTCAAAGCGATGGGTATGGCCGGCTGTGGCTGCGGCCGGAAACGGTGGAGGGACTGGACGGGCTGGCCCCGCCCCCGGCGCGGACCAAACCGATTGTGCTGAGGCTGCATTGTTCCGGCCCTTATCTGACGCTCGATTCCTCGAAGCGTCAGCGCCAGAAAAACCGTGACGAGGACGACGAGCCGGAGAAGCTGCAACCTTTGCTCGATGGGGACGGGCGGCCGGTGTTGCGGCCGACCCAATTGCTCGGGGTGTTGCGGGCGCGGGCGGCGTGGCTGGCGGCGATCGACACCGGCGCCAATCCCGACAAGGTGGACGATCGTGACCGGATCTATCGGGCCGGCGAGACGACCTTGACCCCGGTGGAGCGGCTGTTCGGGGTCAATGGCTGGCGCGGCTTGCTGGCGGTCGAGCGGATCGAAACCCGCGCGCCGGGGCAGAAGTTCGACATCACCTCGGTGGCGCTCGATTCCTTTTCCCAGGCGCCGCTTGACGGGGCGCTGTTCACCACCACCGTCTTTGTCGGCTGCGACTATGAGGTCTGGCTGCGGCTGGACGAGACCGGGCGTTGCACCGAGGCCGAGCGGCTGGAAGAGTCCGCGCGCTGCACGGAGGCCGACCGCGCCCTGTGCGAGCGGCTGATCGCCGATGCCGTGGAAGAGGGGCTGATGCTGGGCCACGGCACCAACAAGGGATTCGGCTGGTTCACCGTGACCCGGGAGGACAGGCAATGACCGACGCGGACATCAGAGCCCGGGCCCTGGAGATCAAACAGGCCAATCCCGGCTTCAGTTGGGAAGACGTGTTCGAGAAGATGGTCGAACAGGGGTATGACGAGGATCAGGTCAACGCGGTGATCGCGGCGTTGGAACACGAGCAACGCAATGTGGCCTCGCCCCGGCCGTCGCAATGGGCGGATCGGCCCGGGAACAGAGGGAGAGAGAACGAGAAGCCGGGTGATCGCCAATGTCATAAAGCGCCGTCTCCCTCGGCGCCGTTCCGGTTCGTCGCGCTCAACGACCGGGTCGAACTGGCCACGGAGACGGAACGCGCCCCGCTCGACAAGCCGCGTTCCGATGGCTATTGCGGCCGGATCGAGGTGACCTGGACGGCGGAGACGCCGTTGCTGATCGGTCAGCAGGAGGGCAAGGACGAATCCAGCGTGGTCGTGCCGATGGCGTTTGGCGAGGGAAACTGGGTGGTGCCGGGGGCGTCGTTGCGCGGGATGCTGCGGGCGGTGCTAGAAATCATCACCTTCGGCCGGCTGTCCCACCTTAATGCCCATCGCCGTTATGGCCTGCGCGACTTCCTCCATCCCGACTATGCCGGAGAGAACAGCCGTTACCCGGTCGGCAAGGTCACGGAGGTGAAGGCGGGATGGTTGTCGCTCCGGAAAGAACCGGAAGAAAACGGCGAACCGATACGGGATATCTATCGCATCACCCCCTGTCAGTGGTCGCAGATCCTGATCGAAGAAAATGAAAAATTCGGCGACCGTGAGCAGTGGGTGCAACTAGATCTGAAGGATAAGTATCAGAAGTTTGGGATGCTGGACGGCGATATATATGATTTTGGCAAGTTATTTCGGTTTTCATCGAGGGTGGTGCATAATAACAAGGATGCTGTGCGGATCGACCCGCATGGTACGATTGAAGGCGTGCTGGTTTTTTCCGACAAGATTCCTGGAAAGGGCGGGAAAAACGGGAAGAAAGTCGAATATGTATTTCATGGTCCGGTGGGAAAGGAATGGAAGTTGTCTGAAGACAGCTTTCGCCAGTTCCGGCGGATGTATTCCAAGCCGGCCAAGAACAAGAGCGAACCGGATGGCACCTGGAAAAAACTTCAAGCCACCCTCAAGGCCGGAAAACGGGTGCCGGTGTTCTATGTCGGCT
Source organism: Phaeospirillum tilakii (assembly GCF_042683125.1). Taxonomy (NCBI): domain Bacteria; kingdom Pseudomonadati; phylum Pseudomonadota; class Alphaproteobacteria; order Rhodospirillales; family Rhodospirillaceae; genus Phaeospirillum; species Phaeospirillum tilakii. The sequence continues at coordinate 101,997 of NZ_JBHUIY010000006.1, read as the reverse complement.
CCCTGGAGCAACAGGGCGATAATTTCGCGTTCGGCCTGACCCGGCTGTTCAAGGTGCCGCACCGCTATTCGCTCGGCGAGATCCGGGCGCGGAGCAAGGATCACGCCACCCGGCCGATTCGTACCAAGGACGGAGTTTCCAACCTCGATCTGGTCGAAACCCTGTTCGGTTACGTGCTCGAAGGTGACCAGTTCGAGGGCGGGGATGAGCAACCCCGCTCAATCGCCCGCAAGGGCAAGGTGGCGTTCTCGTTCGGCACGATCGACAGCAAAACCACGCCGGTCAAGGTTGGCCCCCTCATGACCACGGTGATGATGGCGCCGCGTCCGTCCTTTGCTCCGTTCTACCTCGCCGGGCCTCTCAAGGATTACAGCGATAGCGAGGCCCGGCTGGCGGGGCGGAAACGTTATCTGCCACGTTATGACGGCGGGGCCTCCTGCACGACGATCGAACCGATGCTGAGGCGCCAGATCGAAAACATCCGAAACAACACCCCGAACCGCGCCCAGGGCGACAACCCCAATATCCAGACTAGGCTGCGTTTTCTGGTGCCGGACCAGGGGCGGAAAGAATTTTCCTTCACCAGCACCATCCGCCTGCACAATGTCGGCCGGGAAGAAATCGGCGCGGTGCTGTGGGCCCTGACTCATGGAGGGGAGCAGGAGAAATACCGCCACATGCTCGGCCGGGCCAAGCCGTTCGGCGCCGGGCAGATCCGGGTGGACCGCGTCGCCCTGACCCTGCGCGCCAACCGTCCCGGCGCGCCCGCCGAACCGATCGCGGACCTTTCCCCCTTTCTGAAAGCATTCGAAGCCCGGATGGGTGGTAATGAATGGCGGGATAGCCAGCCGATCGAGGATTTCCTGACCTGCTCGCGCCCCGGTGCGGTGGCCGACGGGCTTGATTACCTGCCTGCCCCGGAAAAGTTCTCGGCGCTTCGTCGGGCGGTGCAACGGATCAAGGGGAACACTCCCGTCTGCCATGGCTTCGCCGAGGATCGGCTGCTGGCACCGAAACCCTCGCGGTAGGGCATCGGTTCCGCTGGTGCGAACCGGTAGCGTGCGTATGGTCCCAGGGAGGTTCGCACCTGAAAAAAACCAAATTTTTTCAATGGGAATATTTCTGGGGGTCGTCGATTTGCGGCTCTGGGTACTTTCTGCGGGGTCGGTTCGCGGATTGACCAGGAATTCTCCTTGTTTCACAATAACCTTGAAAAAAGGGAGCGTTTTCCGCGCGTGGGAGCGGATTGAAACAGCCGGGACTGCATCTCGATATAGGCCAGTTCCGACAGCGTTTTCCGCGCGTGGGAGCGGATTGAAACGCCGAATGACTCGATGGTCCAGGTATGCGACCTGACGCGTTTTCCGCGCGTGGGAGCGGATTGAAACATCGACGCGCGACCCAATGAAACTCGTTGGTTGAGGCGTTTTCCGCGCGTGGGAGCGGATTGAAACCTTGTTGAGGTCCTCCGAGAGGTTCGCCACCGCAAGGCGTTTTCCGCGCGTGGGAGCGGATTGAAACACGGGGCGGGGGCCGGGGGGTGGGGCCGCCCCTGGTGGCGTTTTCCGCGCGTGGGAGCGGATTGAAACCCACGTCCCCTTCTTTTCCTCGCCGCCCATGATCGGCGTTTTCCGCGCGTGGGAGCGGATTGAAACGCCCGTGATGGGGCATCTGAAGTTCATGTCGCGTGGCGTTTTCCGCGCGTGGGAGCGGATTGAAACATGAAGACATCGCGAAATTCGCGAAGGACCGTGAGTGGCGTTTTCCGCGCGTGGGAGCGGATTGAAACCCCGGCCTGACGCAGCAGAGTTTCGACCTCGGTTTGTGGCGTTTTCCGCGCGTGGGAGCGGATTGAAACCTCCGCTTTGCCGTACCTTGAAATGACCCGAAACAAAGGCGTTTTCCGCGCGTGGGAGCGGATTGAAACGCCATCTCGGTAGCGACCATCTGTCCTTCCACCGGCGGCGTTTTCCGCGCGTGGGAGCGGATTGAAACTCCACCTTCAAGCCGACCACGCTCTGACTGCCCTCGGCGTTTTCCGCGCGTGGGAGCGGATTGAAACAGTGTCTGGTCAAATTCTGACGCGGCCGATTTCTGGCGTTTTCCGCGCGTGGGAGCGGATTGAAACGAAGAACCGGCCGGGGGATATCACTCAGGCGGTCTTGGCGTTTTTCGCGCGTGGGAGCGGATTGAAACGCGGGCAAGGTGGACCGTCTCGCAGCGGGTGATGGCGTTTTCCGCGCGTGGGAGCGGATTGAAACGGCGGGGAGCGCCTTGCTCAGCGCGCCGACCATGGCGTTTTCCGCGCATGGGAGCGGATTGAAACACGCCGATGAACGGGCACCGTCGATCCGGGAACCATCGGGCGTTTTCCGCGCATGGGAGCGGAGTGCAGTTGGCTGATCTGAGGTTTGGCCGGCTCGCCGGTGTTGTGGGTGACGCGAGGGGCGCGCCGATGCGAAGCCGTGTGGTGTCAGGTCGGCTCTGACACCAGATCGATCCGGAAACGGCCCAGACCGAGGGTGGTGCGGCCGCCGGCCCCGGTGGTCTGGCCAAGCAGCAGGAGGGCCATCAGGTCGGGGGAGGGCGTATCGACCAGCCATTGCCCGCGTCCGCCGCCCACCCTAAACGCCCGATCCTGTCGGGTCGAGCCCCGTTGCCACAGGAGGGGGGCGGTGCGGGCGATGTCATGGCGGGGCAGGGTGCGCCCTTGCCGGATCAGGTCCGGCCAGTCGGCGGTGAGGGCCGCGTCATGCCACCGCGCCAGTCCCTGGACCCGGGAGGTGAGGGATGAGACCAGATCGCCGAAATCAGGCGAGCGAATGGTGTCGCCGCTGCGGATCGACAGTGGCGTTTCCAGCGTGACCAGCAGGATCGTTCCGCTGTCGGGGGTGAACGGCTCCGGGCCGGTGCCGACGGCGATGGTGCGGTCGATGACCTCCAGCGACCGATACCGCGCCCGGTCGGCATCGGCCTCGTTGATCCCCTGACGCAGGCCCCGCACCAGGGCATCGGCGACGGATCCGGCCCAGTCGGCGGCCAGACCGAACAGCGTCACGCTTGCCACCAGATCGGTTCCGTCGGCCCTGGCGGCAACGACATAGGGCTTGGGGATTTCGATCCCTCCGGTCACTTTGCCATGTTGGCCGAACAACAGGTCGAGAGCGCAGGGCGGCCACCAGGGGCAGGGCTGGCCGGCTCGGGCTTCCGGCGAGGCGCTTTCGGTCAGTTGCCGTCCCAGGGCGCCGCGAAGGCGGGCGGGCAGGCGTGGATCTTGCGCCCAGCTCCCGACGCCACGGCAGCGTACCGAAACGTCAACGACGTGCCAGATCGCGAGGGCTTGTTCGAGGGTGATCGTGCGGGCCGGCTGGCTCAGTCTCTGACGCAGGGAATCTTCCACGGTCCGTCCAAGGCGGGAGGGGCCCCGGTTTACGGAACCGGCTGGGGCCGAAGCACAGGTGAGGGGAGAAAATATCCCGAGGTCGCGCCGCCCGAAAGAGGTAAGGGCGGCGCTGGGATGCAGACCCGGCTTTTCAGGTCGGGATGGGGGTTCCTGGAACGAACACGCCACCCTTGTCCACGAAGATCCCTCTCCATCCACCGACTCGGACTGGATACGGACAGGACACTGAAGGGGGAGGGCGCTACCTAAGCCATTGAAACCATTGGCGTCCCCACGGGGATTCGAACCCCGGTTACCGCCGTGAGAGGGCGATGTCCTAGGCCTCTAGACGATGGGGACGCTGGAGGCTCGGTGCGGCGCGGTTTATGCCGGATAGCGGATCCCTTGGCAAGCGCTTTTTTTGGGTCTTCCCATTTTCCCATAAAAACAAAGGGGGTCCGGGGCATCGCCCCGGCGGGCTCGCGGGCGGCGCCCGCGCGATCCTACGTCAGCCGCAACATTACCGGCGTGATCACCCCCCGTTCGCCATCAAGCCGAAAGGCGCGCGGCGCTCCGGCCCGGGGCCGCCCCCCGGCGTCGGTCCTCACCGGGACGATCAGCCACACCAGGTCCGGCTCCCAGGCGCGGGCGAGGTCGGTGGGGGAGGGTTCGGCGCGGCCGTTGGGGTGGGAGTGCCAGTGGCCGATCAGCCGCTCCGGCGTGCCGCGCAGGGCGCGCGTCAGGGCGAAGCGGGCGGCGGGGTCGAGCTCGAAGCGGTCGTCGCGCTGGCCGGCGCACAAATTGGCGGCCGGCACCATCCGGGTCACCCGCAAGGGCGCGGTGCCGGTGCCGGCGAGCAGGCCGCAGCCCTCGCCGGGAAAGGCGGCCTCGGCGTGGGCGGCGATCGCCGCCGCCTCCGCCGCCGCCAGCAGGATCATCGCGCCGCCAGCGTCGGCGCGGCGAGGCTGAAGCGGCCGGCGATTTCGCCGCGTGCCGGGTCGAGCACCACCAGCTCGGTCGAGTCCGGGGTGGCGATCCGCACCACCAGCCGCTCGCCCGCGCTCAGCACCTGCACCACCTGGGCTCCGCCCGGCAGCGGCACCGCCACCGTGCCGAACGAAGCCGTGGCGCCGCCGGCCGTTCCCGCCGCCGCGCTCGGGGCCGGGCGCGGCCCCAGCTTCGACGACACGCCGTAGATCAGCAGCACCACGCCGGCCACGATCAGCAGGCCGAGCACGATCACCAAGGCTTTCAGTGCTTTCATCTGTGATTTCCCCTGTCGCCGCCGGCGGCCGGATCGGCGATGATGCGGCGATGACCGACATCGCTTCCCGTGTTCTCATCCCCGTCCCGGCCACGCCCGACGAGGCCGGCGACCGTCTCGACAAATGGCTGGCCGCCCGGTTGCCCGAGCTGTCGCGCAGCCGGATCAAGGCTCTGATCGAGGCCGGCCAGGTCGGCCTCGACGGCGCGACGATAGCCGACCCCTCGTACCGGGTCAAACCCGGCCAGACCGCCCGGGTCGAGGTTCCGCCCGACGCTCCCGCCACGCCCGAGCCCCAGGACATCGCCCTGGTGGTGGTCTACGAGGACGCCGACCTGATCGTGATCGACAAGCCGGCCGGCATGGTGGTCCATCCCGCCCCCGGCAGCCCGGATTCGACCCTGGTCAACGCCCTGCTGGCCCATTGCGGCGAGTCGCTGGCCGGGATCGGCGGGGTGCGCCGCCCCGGCATCGTCCATCGCATCGACAAGGACACCTCCGGCCTGCTGGTGGTGGCCAAGACCGATGCCGCCCATCGCGGCCTCGCCGAGCAATTCGCCGACCACAGCCTGGAGCGGGCCTACCGCGCCCTGGTGTGGGGCCTGCCCAACCCGGCCGAGGGCCGCATCGAGGGCGCGATCGGCCGCAATCCGCGCGACCGCAAGACCATGGCGGTGGTCAGCCATGGCGGCAAGCCGGCGCTGACCCGCTATCGGGTGATGAAAAGTTTCCTGGCCGGCGCGGTCAGTCTGGTCGAGTGCCGGCTCGCCACCGGCCGGACACATCAGATCCGGGTTCATATGACCAGTGTGAATAATCCCTTGGTTGGTGATATGACCTATGGTAGGGTACGTCCTAGCCGAATGTCACGGCTACCGGACGTGCAGCGTCAAGCCCTACAGGCGTTTCCCCGTCAGGCCCTTCATGCCTATCTGCTCGGGTTTCGCCACCCCACCCAAGGGGGTTGGCTGAGGTTTGAGAGTGCTATACCTTCGGATATCAGTAGCTTGATAAAAATTTTAGAGGCGGTTTAAAAAGAGCTATACTTGACCGCCCAGCTGTGGCATCGTTTTCCAACTCGCGGGACGGACAAGGCGCGGCAAGCGCCGCCGCCCCGCCAGGGAGGGAACCCCCCTCCCGCCGGAAGAGGAGACACGACGATGACGGCCATCAGTTCCAGCCTGTCGCTCGCGCCCGAGGGCAACCTCACCCGCTATCTGCAGGACATCCGCAAGTTCCCGATGCTGCCGCCCGAGGAGGAATATCTCCTGGCCAAGCGCTACCGCGACCATGACGACGGGTCGGCGGCGGAACGGCTGATCACCAGCCATCTGCGGCTGGTGGCCAAGATCGCGATGGGCTATCGCGGCTACGGCCTGCCGCTCGGCGAAATGATCTCCGAAGGCAACATCGGCATGATGCAGGCGGTGCGCCGCTTCGATCCCGATCGTGGCTTCCGGCTTGCCACCTACGCGATGTGGTGGATCCGCGCCGCGATCCAGGAATACATCCTGCATTCCTGGTCGCTGGTGAAGATGGGCACCACCGCCGCGCAGAAGAAGCTGTTCTTCAACCTGCGCAAGCTGAAGGGGCAGATGAACGCGATCGAGGAAGGCGACCTCGCCCCCGAGGTGGTCGGCCGCATCGCCGAATCGCTCGACGTCAGCGAGGAGGAGGTGGTCAACATGAACCGCCGCCTCGCCAGCCCCGACCATTCGCTCAACGCGCCGCTGCGCGCCGAAAGCGAGGGCGAATGGCAGGATTGGCTGGTCGATGAGCGCGAGGACCAGGAAACCGAACTGGGCGAGCGCGAGGAACTGGGACAGCGGCGCGGCTTCCTCACCGCCGCTTTGGCCAGCCTCAACGAGCGCGAGCGGGCGATCCTGACCCATCGCCGTCTCGCCGAGGAGCCGGCCACCCTCGACGACCTGTCGCGCCGCTACGGCATCTCGCGCGAACGGGTGCGCCAGATCGAGGTCCGCGCCTTCGAGAAGTTGCAGAAGTCGGTGCAGTCGGCCGCCGCCGCCGCCCGGGTCTGAACAACGGGGAGCGGGCTCTGCCCGCACCCGCCAAGGGCCGCAAGGCCCTTGGATCCCCTTCCCTTATCCTTCGTGCCCACCCCCGGAAAACCAATGGGTTCCAAGGGCCTGCGGCCCTTGGCGGGTGTGGGCGGAGCCCACATCCTAGAAGGTGCGGGCGGCGACCAGGGCGGGGTCCATCCGGCTCTGGCGCAGATACTGGGCCAGGATGTGCATCAGGCTCTGATGGGTGTCCTCGACGATGCCGTAATTGCGCGCGGCGACGTGGAGGTTGACGTCGGCGAGGCCGGCCGAGGCGCCGCCGTCGAAGCCGGTCAGGGCGATGCTCGCCACCCCCCGTGCCCGGGCCGCCTCGACCGCGCGCACGATGTTGGGGGAATTGCCCGAGGAGGAAATCGTCAGCAGCACATCGCCGGGGCGGGCGAAGGTATTGACCTGCCACGCGAACACTTCGGCATAGGCGATGTCGTTGGCGATCGCGGTGACCAGACTGGTGGTGGCCGACAGGCTGACCACCCGGGGGCGCCAGTCGGTATCGGCCTGGACCCCCTTGGCGCAGTCGCACACCAGATGGTCGGCGATCGCCGCCGAGCCGCCATTGCCGCAGGAAAACAGGGTGGCGTCGCGGGCGAAGGCCTCGGTCAGCAGGGCGGCGGCGCGGGCCACCGAAGCCGGATCGACCGAGGCGGCGGCCCGGGCCAGTTCGGCGAAATAATCGGTGCAGAACGCTCCGGCCTCGGCGTAGGGATGGTCGGGAAAACTCATGGCGGATACCGTTCGGATCGGGTCGGGGGCGGCGGTTTCGCCGTCGCGACGACTGTAGCGGGCTTCGCCCGTTCTGTCACGGGCCGCGCCGGCTGCATTGGAAACGTCTGGTAAATCAAGGGAATCTCTCACACTCGCCTGACGGTTGGGGCCGGGGGGCTTGACTCCTGGGGCAAACCGGGTAGGCATGAGCCGAGCAAGGCGGAGGGGAACCCCAACATGACCACCCAACCGGCCGAGGGGACGTCCCGCAACGTGCCGGCGCTGATGCTGGCCGCGATCGGGGTGGTGTTCGGCGATATCGGCACCAGTCCTCTTTATGCCCTCAAGGAGACGTTCGCCGGGCCGCATCCGTTGCCGCTCGATCGCGGCAACGTGCTCGGCGTGCTGTCGCTGGTGTTCTGGGCGATCACCGTGATCGTCTCGATCAAGTACGTGCTGGTGATCATGCGCGCCGACAATCGCGGCGAGGGCGGCTCGCTGGCGCTGATGGCGCTGGTCGCCCACGCCGCCGAGGGACGGCGCGGCCTGTCGCTGCTGGTCGGCGCGCTCGGCATCTTCGCCGCCGCCTTGTTCTACGGCGACAGCATGATCACCCCGGCGGTGTCGGTGCTGTCGGCGGTCGAGGGGCTGGGGGTGGTGGCGCCGACGCTCGAGCATGCGGTGCTGCCGATCACCCTGGTGGTGCTGGTCGGGCTGTTCCTGATCCAGCGCCAGGGCACCGGCACGGTCGGCCGGCTGTTCGGGCCGGTGATGTTCGGCTGGTTCACCGTGCTGGCGATCCTCGGCCTGCGCAACATCGTCCTCACCCCCGGGGTGCTGGCCGCGCTCAGCCCGCATTACGCGCTGGCGTTCCTGTTCGATCACGGCTGGTACGGCTTTCTCGCCCTCGGCTCGGTGGTGCTGGCGGTGACCGGGGCCGAGGCGCTCTACACCGACATGGGCCATTTCGGCCGGCTGCCGATCCGGCTGGCGTGGTACGTGTTCGTGCTGCCGGCGCTGATGCTCAATTATCTCGGCCAGGGGGCGCTGCTGCTGCACGACCCCTCGGCGCTGGCCCATCCCTTCTTCCGCCTCGCCCCCGCCTGGGCGACGATGCCGCTGGTGCTGCTGGCCACCGCCGCCACCGTGATCGCCAGTCAGGCGGTGATCTCCGGCGCCTTCTCGGTCACCCGGCAGGCGATCCAGCTCGGTTACCTGCCGCGGATGGAGATCATCCATACCTCGAAGGAGGAAATCGGCCAGATCTACCTGCCGTTCATCAACTGGCTGCTGATGGTCGCGGTCTGCGCCCTGGTGATCGGGTTCGGCAGTTCCAGCAACCTCGCCGCCGCCTATGGGGTGGCGGTGACCGGGACGATGGTGATCGACGCCCTGCTGGTCGGGCTGGCGATGCTGCTGATCTGGAAATGGCCTCACCGCAAGATCGCGATCTTCGTCGGCGGCTTCCTGGTGGTCGATCTCGCCTTCTTCCTCGCCAACGCGGTCAAGATCCCCTATGGCGGCTGGTTCCCGCTGGCGGTCGGGCTGGCGGTGTTCGTCACCCTGACGGTGTGGAAGCGCGGCCGCCGCCTGCTGACCGAGCGTTCGCGCGCCAACAGCCTGCCGGTGGCCGACTTCCTCGCCAGCCTGTCCGACCGGGTGCCGCGGGTGCCCGGCACGGCGGTGTTCCTGACCGGGATGAGCGAGGGGGTGCCGGTCGCCCTGCTGCACAATCTCAAGCACAACCGGGTGATGCATGAGCGGGTGGTGCTGCTGACCGTGCTGGTCGAGGAGACCCCGTTCGTCGCCGCCGAGCGGCGGCTGGAAAAGCGCGAGCTGGCCCCCAACGTGATCCGGCTGCTGCTGCGCTACGGCTTCATGGAAAGCCCGAACATCCCGAAGGCGCTGGCCCAGGCCAGCACCGCGCAACTCGGTTTCTTCTACGAGCCGATGTCCCTATCCTATTTCGTGTCGCGCGAGACGGTGATCCCGCGCCGGCGCCCCGGCCTGCTGGGCTGGCGCGAGCAGATGTTCGCCACCCTGTCCCGCACCGCCACCAGCGCCTCGGACTTCTTTCACCTGCCGAGCGACCGGGTGGTCGAACTCGGCAGCCAGGTCGAGATCTGAAGGGGGAAACCGATCCTGTCGCCCGCCGCGCCCGATCCCGCCGCCGTTCCGCCGCCCGCCGCCGCGTCCTCCGCCGTCGCGCCGAGCCGGGCCCGTCTTGCCGCGCTGTCGCTGGCGGCGCTCGGGGTGGTCTATGGCGACATCGGCACCAGCCCGCTTTACGCCCTGCGCGCCTGCTTCGGCCCGGCGCTGGGGGTGGCGCCGACCCCCGACAACGTGCTGGGGGTGACCTCGCTGGTGATCTGGGCGCTGCTGCTGGTGGTCAGCCTCAAATATGTCGGGCTGGTGCTGCGGGCCGACAACCGGGGCGAGGGCGGCATCCTCGCTTTGCTGGCGCTGGCGCTCCGCGCGGTCGGGCCGCGCGCCTCGGCCGGGCTGCTGATGGCGCTGGGGCTGACCGGGGCCGGGCTGTTCTTCGGCGACGGGATGATCACCCCGGCGATGTCGGTGTTGTCGGCGGTCGAGGGGCTCGAAGTCGAAAGCCCGGCCTTCGCCTCGGCGGTGCTGCCGCTGACCCTGGTGATCCTGGTCGGGCTGTTCATGCTGCAAAGCCGGGGCAGCGAGCGGGTCGGCCGGCTGTTCGGCCCGGTGATGGTGGTGTGGTTCGTGGTGATCGGCCTGCTCGGGGCGGTCCAGATCGTCCAGCAGCCGACCATCGTCGCCGCGTTCGATCCCCGCCTGGGGGTGATGTTCCTGATCCATCACGGCTGGGCCGCCTTCGCCGTGCTGGGGGCGGTGGTGCTGGCGGTGACCGGGGCCGAGGCGCTGTACGCCGACATCGGCCATTTCGGCCGCACCGCGATCCGGCTGGTATGGAGCCTGCTGGTGCTGCCGGCGCTGCTCCTGAACTATCTCGGTCAGGCGGCGCTGCTGCTCGACAATCCGGGGGCGGCGGAGAACCCGTTCTTCCTGCTGGTGCCGGACTGGGCGGTGCTGCCGATGGTGCTGCTGGCGATGGCGGCGACGGTGATCGCCAGTCAGGCGGTGATCTCCGGGGTGTTCTCGCTGTCGCGGCAGGCGATGCAGCTCGGCTATTCCCCCCGCCTTGCCATCCGCCACACCTCGGACGAGGAGGAAGGGCAGGTCTATGTCCCGCGCGCCAATTGGTGGCTGCTGACCGGGGTGATCGTGCTGGTGGTCGGCTTCGGCAGTTCCAACGCCCTGGCCTCGGCCTATGGCGTCGCCGTCACCGGGACGATGGTGGCGACCACCGTGCTGGTGATGGTGGTGGCGCGGCTGAGCTGGGGCTGGCCGCTGGCGCTGTGCCTGGGCCTCGGCGGGGTGATCCTCGCCATTGATCTTGCCTTCTTCGGCGCCAACCTGCTGAAGCTCGGCAGCGGCGGCTGGTTCCCGCTGGTGGTCGGCGCCGGGATGCTGCTGCTGATGGGGACGTGGCGCAAGGGCCGCGCCATCCTGACGCGCCGCCTCGCCGAGGGGGCGCTGACGCTCGACCAGTTCATCGCCCAGCAGAAGGATTCGAAGGGGGTGATCCGGGTCGACGGCACCGCCGTCTACATGACCAGCGCCTCCAGCGTGGTGCCGCTCGCCTTGCTGCACAACCTCAAGCACAACCGGGCGCTGCACCGCCGCATCATCTTCCTGACCGTGCTGGTCGAGGACATCCCCCGGGTCCATGGCCGCGACCGCATCGAGGTGGTGGCCCTGGCCGAGGGCTTCTACCGCCTGATTCTGCGCTACGGCTTCGTCCAGGAACCCGACGTGCCGAAGGCGCTGCGGCTGTGCAAGGCGCTCGGGCTCGATTTCGACCTGATGGACACCTCGTTCTTCCTCGGCCACGAGACCATCGTCTCGGGCGACCGGCACGAAATGCCGGAATGGCGCGAACGCCTGTTCGTGGTGATGAGCCGCAGCGCCGTCTCCGCCACCGAATTCTTCCGCATCCCTCCCGGCCGGGTGGTCGAACTGGGGGCGCAGATCCGGCTGTAGATGTGGGCAGAGCCCGCTTCTCAGGACAGGAGGTGGTGGGCTATGCTGCCGCCGGTTTCAACCGGATCGCGGAGGAATGGCATGGGTTTGCGGGTCCGTCAGGTGTTGAAGATCGCCCCCGGCCTGTGGCTCAACATCGGCAAGGGCGGGATCAGCCTGTCGCTGGGCGGGCGCGGGGCGACGGTCAATCTGGGCCGGCAGGGGGTGCGCGGCACCGTCGGGCTGCCCGGCTCGGGCCTGTCCTATTCCGAGCGGGTGCCGCTGCGCGGCGGCGCGCGGCCGTCCTGGATCGCGATCGCGGTGATCGTGGTCAGCCTGATCCTGGCCGGCCTGACGCTGGTGAACCCGAAGCTGTTCCCGCATGTGCCGTCGCTGTCGCATCTTTTGTCGCAGCTGACGAAGTAGCCGCCGGGCCAGGGTGGCCGGCCCGGTCGGGGCTGACCGCCTTGGCCGCCGGCCGTTCGGGGGCGAGGGCGGCGCGGCGCTCGCCCAGCATGCCGCGTTGCAGGCCAAGCCCGCCCATCTGCAATTTCTGCCAGGGAATGAACTTGTCGGCCGGCAGGCCGGCCTGCCGGTTGAACTCGGCCTGGGGCTGGTAGGTGCCGGAATAATTGCTCCACCAATCGAGCCGGCCGTCGGCGAAGGCGGCGGTGCCGGCATACAGCACCGGCCGGCCGGCGGCGAGGGCGGCATGGGCGGCGCGCGGCGACAGCACGGTGGTGGTCTGGTTGCGGGTCAGGCCCTGAACCCGGACGAAATTGTAGGTGCCGTTCGGGCGGGCCATCACCTGCCGGTCATGCAGCCGCAACTGAAAGCCGCCGCCGGGCAGGCTCAGCAATTCGTCGCCGGCCGGGGCGCGGCGGGGCGGGGCGGCGGTGTGCGGCACGGCGGCGAAGGCGCGCAGCGGCTGGACCGTGCTGGCCGGGGGGACGGACGCGGCGGCGCCGCCGCGCAGGGGCGGCTGGGGCGGTGGCTGGTGCCAGGTGATCGCCATCGGATGCCTCCCGCCTCAGTTGATCTTGACCATCCCGCCCTTGACCGTCAGCATCCCGCCGCCATCGACGGTACCGGAGGCCGAGCCCTTGACCTCGACGGTGGTGCCGCCCTGGAGGGTGGCGCCGGTGCCGGCCTTGGCGGTCAGGTCGGTGCCGGACTGAAGGGTCAGGCTGGTGCCGGTCTTGACCGTGCCGGCGGCGCCGGACTGAACCAGGGCATCGCCATCGGACTTGACGGTGATCTTACCAGAAACCTGGAGCAGGAAGTCCCCCGAGACCTTGAGGGTGTAGTTTCCCTTTACCTCATGGGTGAAGTCGGCCTGGTTGGTGTGGGTCTCGGCATCCTTGACGGTGATGGCGCGGGTGCCCTTCTGCACCTCGTGGGTCTCGTTGCCCTCGGTGATGGTGGTGGTGCGGTTGCCCTTGCTGATGGTCAGGCTGTCATTGCCCTCCATCACCGTCACCGTGCGGTTGCCCTTCTCGACCTCGATATTGAGGTCCTTGCGGGCGTGGACGAAGATCTCCTCGGCATCCGCCTTGTCCTCGAAGCGGATCTCGTTGTAGCCGGCGCCGCCCTTCGAGCTGTTCGATTTCAGCGTGCTGCGGGTCTGGTTGTCGGGCAGGGGGTAGGGCAGCGAATTGTCGCCGTTATAGACGCAGCCGGTGACCAGCGGCCGGTCGGGGTCGCCGTCGAGGAAGGTCACCACCACCTCCTGACCGATGCGCGGCAGCACCCAGGCGCCCCACGACTTGCCGGCCCAGCTTTGGGCGACGCGGATCCAGCAGGTGGTGTTCTCGTCGTGCTTGCCGAGCTGGTCCCAGGGGAACTGCACCTTGATCCGGCCGTAGGAATCGGTCCAGATCTCCTCGCCGGCCTTGCCGGTGACGATCGCGGTGTGGCTGCCGGCGATGCGCGGCTTGCGGGTGCGCCGCGCCGGCCGGAACACCACGTCGGCGGGGAAGGCGGTGAAGCTGTTGGCGTACGCGCCCGGGGCGGCGTCGTGGCGGACCTCGGCCAGCACCCAATCGCCGTTGAGGGCGCTGTCGGGATGGCCGGAAATGGTGATCTTGCCGCCGGCGGTGAAGTGGCGGACGTCGGCGCGGCCGGACAGAATTTTGGTCATCGCCTCGAAGATCTGGAGCCGTTTGCCGGCGCGGGCGTCGCCGGCATCCTTGGTCTGGTACCAGCCGGGATAATCGTAGATCTGATAGGCCGGGCCGCTGCCGGCGGCGTTGGCCTTCAGCTCGGCGGTGGGGGTCTCGAAATTGAAATCCTCCGACTGGTACTTGCCGGTGACGACGTTGTGTTCAAGCGACAGCGCCTCGACCCGGTTGTTTTCCAGCCAGTTGCGGCTGGAGGTCAGTTCGAGGAACTTGACCGCCGAGACGTTGGCGCAGGCGGCATGGGCCGAGCAATCGTCGCCCATCACCAGGGTGTGCTTGCCGTCCTCGTGGCTGAAGCTGAACCAGATCCCTTCATCCTCGAACAGGCGCAGCACGAAGGCGAGGTTGGTTTCCTGGTACTGGACGCAGTAATCGCGGGCGGCGTAGCTGCCGGTCAGCTTGTCCTGGAAATCGGTGAAGCCGGCGTCGGCGAACACCGCCTTGACGATGTCGGGGGCGCTCTTCTGCTGGAAGATGCGGTTGTCGCTGGCCAGCCCCAGCAGCCACGTCCACGGCCGCAGATCGATCGACCAGCTCTTGCCGCACACCGCCACCCGGGTGGCGATGCCGTTGATGGAGCGGGTCAGGCCGGCGCCATCGACCAGGGTAAGGGTCACCGCCTTGCCGGTCACCGCGCCGGCATCGAGCCCGTCGGCGGTGGCGGAAGCGGTGACGGTGAACAGGAACAGCTCGCTGATCCCCTCGCTGCCGGACAGGCCGGTGGCAACCAGCTTGTCGGGGCCGAGCGGGGTGGTGAGCTGAAGCGACAGCGGGGTGTTGACGGTGGGCATCGGGGGTGGGCGGGCGGCGACGTCTCAGCGGCCGAAGGCGGCGCGCATGCCGAGGCGGTCGGCCTCGGCCTCCAGCGCGGCGTCCTGGACCACGGCGAGGCCGGCGCCGAACGGGTTGCGCACCCGGCCGGCGCGCTGCTGGACGACATGGGCCAGTTCATGGCCGAGGATCTGCTGGCCGCGCGGGCTGGAGGGATCGTACTGGCCGGGGGCGAAGACGATGGTGTCGCCGACGGTGAAGGCCAGGGCGCCGATCGCCGGGGCTTCCGGCCCGACATGGACCCGCACCCGTGAGAAATCGGTGCCGAAGAAGCTCTCCATCTTGCCGCGCACCCCGTCGGGCAGCGGCTGGCCGCTGGCGGCGGGCAGGGTGAAGGTCTCGGGCAGGGCGAAGGCGTTGCCGTTGGTGGCGCCCCGCCGCTGGATGCAGCCGCCGGGGAAGCGCCCCTGCATCACCCCGTCCGGCCGGCCGAGCGCGGCATAAAAGGCGCGCGGCTGGCCCGGCGCCGCCGCCACCGACACCCCGGCGGCGCGGGCGACGTCGCTGGCGAAGGTGGTGCATTGGCGGCGGGTGGCGCTGAAATCGGCGTTGCTGGCCTTGTAGCGTTCGACCGTGGCCAGCGCGGCGCGGGCCTGGGAATCGCTGATCGGCACCTTGGCCACCCGCACCCCGGGCTGGGCGAAGGCGCCGGCGTCGCCGTGAACCTTGCCCTGAACCCCGGCCGACAGGCGCTGATAGTCGCGCCGGGGGTCGAACCGGCCGTAATCGGCGGGGGAGAAGCCGAAGGTTTCGCGCTGGCCGTTGGGGCGCTCGATGCCGACAAAGGCATGCCCGGCCAGTGCCGCCGGCTGGCTGCCCTGATGCAGATAGGCCCCGACCACCAATTGGTAGCCGGATTTGGCCTGGGCCGGCGCGGCGGGGCCGAACCGGGTCGGCGGGGGCGCGTGACGCTGCGACACGACGGATCTCCCGGCAAGTCTGACCAATCCATTGTGCGATGAGCGGCAGGCCGTCGCAACCGAAAAGCGGGCTCTGCCCGCACCCGCCAGGAGCCAGCGGCTCCTGGACCTGCTTCGATGGTCGGGCCCGGCCCGCATCCTTCACTCGCCCGGGCGGCCGAGCTGAAGCAGCACCTCGCCGGGGGCGCGGCGGGGGGCGGTGGTGAGGAAGCTGGTCCAGCCCAGCCGGGGCTGGTGGGCCGGGGAACGGGTGTCGAGGCGCGAGCCCGGCACCTGACGCGGCGGCAGCACCAGCCGGGCCTCGACCGCGACACTGCCGCCGAGGGCATAGGCCAGCAGGGCGCACAGCGTGACGTGGTCGGCGGCGCCGGGCAGCAGGCGATGCAGGCGGCGCAGGCTGATCGGCCCCAGCACCACCCGGATGCCGGCGCCCTGGTCCCACACCCGGCCGCCCAGCACCGCGCCGTCGCCGAGGGTCTGGTTGCGGCCGGGCCCGCCCAGTTCGGTGCGCTGGTCGGGATCGAGCCGCAGCCAGCCGCCGACGAACGACTCGACCCGCACCGGCAGGGTCAGCGCGGCGGCGAGCAGGCGTTCGAGGGCGTGGGCGCTGACCGGGCGCTGGTTGAGCAGCCCGGCGCAGGCCAGCAGGGCGCGTTCCTGGCCGGCGAGGCGGGAGCGGCCGCGTCGCGACAGTCCCCGGCGCAGGCCGGGGGTGCGGAGGCCGAGCAGGGCCCACAGCAGGCCGGCGAAGCCGGTGGCGTCGGGCCGGCCGGGCTGGAGGGTGGGGCGATGGGCGCGCTTGGCGCGGACGAACAGCGCGATCAGGCGATGGTTGAACAGGTCGAGGAAGTCGCGGATGCCGGTATCGCCGCGCCGGGCCCGCTCCAGCGCCAGTTCGGCCAGCGGCGGCGGCAGCGGGCCGAAGGCGCCGGCGAGGCCGAGAAAGGCGGTCTCCAGCTCGGGCGGGGCGCCGTCTGCCCCGTCGCGCCAGCCGGTGACGTCGCTGGCGGGGAAGGCGCGCGACAGGCTGGCGCGAAAGCGCACCGCCTCCTGTCTGGTGTCGAAGCCGCTGCCGACCGGCTGGGCCTCCGGGCGTTCGGCCTCGGCCAGCGCCACCGCCTGGAGCAGGGCGAAACGCTGCGGTTCGGCCCGCAGCCGGGCGCTCAGAGGACGATCGCCTCGCCGGTTCGGGGCGGCCATGTGATCCAGGCTCCTTCCTGGCGCGGGGTGGTGACCCGCAGCTCGGTGAACAGGTTGACCCCGCAATAGAGGCCGAGGAAGTGCGACAGCACCCCGGTGAACAGGTACAGCGCCGAGCCGAGGGTGCGGTCATCGACGGTGAGGGTGACCTCGGTGCCGCGACAGAAGCCGCGCCAGGCGTCGGCGCCGATCCGCCGCACCACCCGCCGGGTGGCGAGCGCGGTCAGGGCGTCGATCAATTGCTGGCCGTGGCCGGCCTGCCGGCCGCCATACAGCCGCAGGATCTCCTTCAGTCCCTCCAGGCTGTCGGCGCCGCCGGCCAGCGACAGGTGGTTGAGCGACAGATGCGACACCAATTGCCACAGCGTCTCCCCATCCTCGGGGGCGGCGAGCTGGGCGGTGGGGCGGGTGTGGCAGACGATCGCCGCCACCGGGGCGGCGCGTTCCATCGTCAGGGCGGTGCCGGGGGCGATCTGCTCGGCGGCGCCGCGATTGGTGCAGAGGGTATGGGCGAACAGCACCGGGCTCGACGGCAGGGCCGGGTCGAGGCCGAGATCCTTGAACGACAGCAGCATCTCGCTGCCGGGCAGGTCGGGCCGTCCGGTCGGCTGGCGCCGGGCGATCCAGTAGCAGTCGCGCTCGCCCCGCGTCGAGGGATGGCCGGTCGAGAAGAACGGCAGGACGGCGCGGTCGGGGGCGTTGGCGGCGGCGGTGTCCGACACCTTGAGGATCGAGTGGATCTCGGTGGCCCGTTCCCAGCGGATGTCGGGCATCAGCCGGTATTCGACCTGGGTATGGTCGAGCCGGATCGGCTCGCTGGTGCGCGGGAACAGGTTGATGATCGGGGTGCAGCCCAGCCGCAGGGTGTCGGGGCGCAGGATCAGCCCGCCCGGCGGCCGCCGGGTCAGCAGGAACACCAGATCGACCACCCGCCCCGGCCCCAGCGGCGGCAGATCGACCAGATCGACGAACAGGAATTTCTCCGGGAACAGGAAATATTCCTGCAACAGGCGATAGCCCTGATGGGCGGTGTCGGGGTGGGGCAGCAGCGCCTCGTCGGGGCCGAACCCGACCGGCTCGACCCGGATCCGGCTGCGGCGGGCCCGCTCGGCCCCGTCCGGCAGCACCAGCACCCCGCCGACGCGGTGGCCAAGCAGTTCGTAGAGGGTCTCGGCGGTGGTCGGATCGGCGTCGAGGAACAGCCGCAGCCGGTTCGGGGTGAACTCGGCGAAATCGCGGTTGCCCTGGCAGGTCAGCCGCAGCCGCAGCAGGGCGGCGGCGCCCAGCCGTTCCGCCTCGCCCGCCACCGCGGTCAGGGCGAACGGCGACAGCAGATCGAGCCCGGCCACCTCGACCGGCCACAGCGTGACCGGGGCCGAGGTGCGGAACCGGCAGGTCAGCCCGTCCTCGGCGCTGGCGTAAAGCGGGGTGGCGCGCGGCACCGCGATCCCCATCGTCGCCCGGGAATGGGCCGGGTCGGTGTCGAAGCGGGCGATCGCCATCGACGGCACCGGCGCGGTGAGGTGGGGATAGAGCGTGCCGAGCAGCGCGGCGGGGATCAGCGGGAAGTCGGCTTCGATCTCGCGCTGGATCCGCGCGGCCAGGAAGGCGAAGGATTCGATCAGCCGTTCGATCTGGGGGTCGGCCGCGCCGTCGCGGGCCAGTTCCAGCCGCCGCGCCAGCTTGGGGTGGCTGCGGGCGAAATCGGCCCCGGCGCCGCGCAGACAGGCCAGTTCGTTGACATAGGCGCGGAACAGCGGGTCGAACGGGTCAAGACTCATCGCCGCGTCCCAAGGCGAGGGCGAAGGAGACCGGCTCCATCTCGTCGCCGCAGCGCAGATGGGCCTCGATCCGCGCCATCAGCCCGTCGCTGCGGGCGGGATCGGGCGACAGGGTCACCCGCGGCGTCTCCAGCCGGGGCTCGAACGCCAGGATCGCCGCCTGGATCTCGGCGGCGAAGGCGGCACGGCCCTCGGCATCGCCGGGGGCCAGCCCGGCGGCGTCGGGGATGCCGTAATCGAGGGTGGTACGGTCCTGGCCGGGCGGCAGCGCCAGCGGGCGCGACAGCCGGGTCGACAGCAGCGCCGCCAGTTCGGCCGCGACCGAGGCCTTCAGCCCGTCGCGGTCATGCAGCAGGAAGGGCTGGCTCTCGCCCTCTCCCGGGGCGAGATCGACCAGCCGTTCGAACAACAGGGCGCGGCCCCCTTCGACCGACCGCGGGCCGCCTGTGACCGGCCGCGGGCCCGCCATGCCGGCTTAACCGATCTTCTGCAACGCCAGATCGTGCGAGGCGACCTTGTTGCCGTCATTGCCGCCGCCGGCGACCTTCTGCTGGACGTAGGTGTACTGGACCTTGCTGTAGGACAGGGTGACGGTCTCGGTGGCCATGTCGCCGGTGCCGCCGCCGAGCGAGATGTTCGAGATCAGCACGTTGTTCATCTCGATCTTGAGATATTCAACCAGGGCATCGCCGTCGGAGCGGTAGGCGGTGAAGGTGGCGGTGGCGGCGGTCTTGCCGCTCCAGCACTGCTTCATCAGCGGCACGCTGGCGATGTCGAGATATTTGGTGATCGAGAAATCGGCGTGGTTGGCCTGCTCGACCGTGCCACCACCGGCGGAGGAGCGGGTGGCCGAGGTCGGCTGGTTGAAGGAATGGCTCCAGGACAGCACCTGGATGTCCTTGTCGTGACCTTCGACCTTCGACTCGCCCTCGATGCCGTCGATCTTGATGAAGAAATTCTGGGCCATGAGGCTGATGCTCCCGGATTGAAGGCGCTTCCGTCACCGGCGGAAGCTCTGGGCCTGGGCCGTCCCGTCCCCGCTCAGGCCGCTGGCGGCGGCAGTTCGGCCACCAGACGGATCGAGGCGGTCAGTTCCTCGAGCTGGAAGTGCGGACGCAGGAACACCACGGCGTTGTAGCAGCCCGGTTTGCCGGGAATGTCGGACACGTCGATCCGCCCCTCGCGCAGCGGGTATTGTGCCTTGATGTCCTGGCCGGCATCGTCCTGACCGAGGACATATTGCGAGATCCAGGTGTTGAGGTAGGTCGCGACATTGTCCTTGGTCATGAAGCTGCCGATCTTGTCGCGCATGATCACCTTGATGTAGTGGGCGAAGCGCGAGGCGTTGAGGATGTAGGGCAGCATCGCCGACAGGCGCGAATTGGCGTTGGCCTGGGGGGTGATGTAAAGCTTGGGCCGGTTGGCGGTGGCGCCGCCGAAGAAGGCGGCATAGTCGGTGTTCTTGCAATGGACCAGGGCGATGAAGCCGAGGTCCGACAGTTCCTTTTCCCGCCGGTCGGTGATCGACACCTCGGTCGGGCATTTGAGGGCGATGTCGCCGTCCGGGCTGCGGAAGGTGTGGGCGGGCAGGCCCTCGACCTTGCCGCCGCCCTCGACGCCGCGGATCGCCGCGGTCCAGCCGTGATGGGAGAAGGCGGCGCCGATCCGCTGCCCCTCGACATAGGCGGCGTTGCCCCACAGATAGTGGCGGTGATCGAGGCCGGAACAATCCTCGGTGAAGTCGAAGCCCTCGACCGGGACGGTGTCGGGGCCGTAGGGCAGGCGCAGCAGCACGCGCGGCAGCACCAGCGCGACGTAGCGGCTGTCCTCGCTGGCGCGGAACGAGCGCCATTTGATCAGTTCGACGCTTTCGAAGATCTTGGCGAGGTCGCGCGGCAAGCCGAGATCGGTGAAGCTGTCCATGTCGAACAGGCCGGGATGGGGCGCGGCGATGAACGGGGCATGGGCGGCGGCGGCGACGTTGGAGATCTTCTCCAGCAGGGCCATGTCCTGGGGATGGCGGCTGAATTCGTAATCGCCGATCAGCACGCTGTAGGGATTGCCGCCGAAGGTGCCGTATTCCTCTTCATAGACCTTCTTGAACAGCGCGCTCTGGTCGAACTCGACCGCCTTTTCGAGATCCTTCAGCAGATCGGCCTTGGCGACGTTGAGCAGGCGGATCTTCAGCATCGTGTTGGTTTCGGTGTTGAACACCAGATAGGCCAGCCCGCGCCACGCCGCCTCCATCTTCTGGAAGTCGGGGGCATGCAGGATCTCGTTGACCTGGGCGGTCAGCAGCGCGTCGATGTTGGCGATGTGCTCGTTGATCAGGGCCAGGATGTCGTTGCCGACGGTGCCGCCGCTTTCGGCCAGCACGTCGTTGACGAACTCGGCCAGCAACTCGCGGGCATAGGCCCGCTGCGATTCGTCACGCGCCATCTTCCCCTCGACCAGCAACCGGTCGAGCAGGGTGAGGGAGGCGGAGGGAGTGGTGTCTTCGGCCATCGTTGCCTCGTTTGCTCGCAGGGGGCGTCACACGGAGGAGAGGGGGCCGGCTCAGGCCGGCGGCGGCGCGGGCTCGTCCGGCGGGGTGGCGGGGGCGGCGGCATCGGGGGCGGCCTCGCCGGCGGCGGGCGCCAGCAGCCCCTTCAGCTCGGCCTGCTTGGCCGGGTCGGCGGCGACCTCCTTCAGCAGATCCTCGAGCGCCTCGTTGCCGTCGAGTTTGATCAGCAGGTCGCGCAGCCGTTCGCGCACCGCGAACAGGTGGGCCAGCGCCGGTACCTGCTTCAGCACCTCGACCGGGTTGAAATCGTCGAGATGCTGGAAGGACAGCTCGACCGAAAGCTGCTCGTCCGCCTCGGGCTTCAGCCGGTTGGGGACGCGGAAGGCCAGACGCGGTTTGATCGAGGCGAGGACGTCGTTGAAATTGTCCCGGTCGATCTCGACGAATTTGCGTTCCTTGACCGGCGGCAGCGGTTCGGCCGGCTTGCCCGACAGGTCGGCGAGCACGCCGATGATGAACGGCAGTTCCTTGCGTTCGATCGCGCCGCCGGTTTCGACATCATAAGTAATCTTTACGCGAGGCGGGCGATTGCGCAGTAACCACTTTTGTGAGCTTTCAGCCATGGCCCTGTCCCTCAATGTATGAAACCGGCGTTTCGGCAACAACTTTGATCCGAGACCGAATGAATGTCAAACCCTTTGGCGGCATCATACGGACTCACTCGCGGAATGATATGAGGTCAAGAATCGAGGAGAGATCATTGCGTCCACTGGCCATTTCCAGCAGCACTTCCTGGAGCGGCATGTTGCTCCAGGCCAGCACCCGGCGCAGGACGTAGGGGGCCGGGCTGTGCGGTTCGGCCCGCATCAGATAGTCGGCCACCTCGGCGAGGCGGCGATAGGCGTCCTCGCGGCTGGCGATGGTGGCGGCGCCGTCGCGGCGGGCCGGCGGGGGCGGGGGCGGCGGGGCGGGGGACTCGTCTTCCATCGGCTCGGTCTCGGCGGCGGCGGGGCGGGGCGGCGGCAGGGTGGCGTCGAGCCAGGCCATCATGTCGCCGAGCAGGGTCTTGAGGTCAACCAGGGAGGGCGCCTCGCTGCCGCACAGCGCGTCGAGGCTGTGGTCGAGCCGCTCGGTCGCCTCGAGCCCGGCGCCGATCTGCCGGCGCAGCCGGTCGAGCTGGTCGAGCGGGGTGGCGTCGGCGCTGGCCTGGAACGCGGTCAGGCTGGGGCCCTGGGCGCCGCGCGCCTGATAGAGCCGGGCCATCTCGTAATCGCCCCAGGTCAGCCGCACCGGCTCGGCGAAGCCCGAGGCGGTCACCGGCTTGGTCCGCAGCAGCGGCGGCAGGCGGGAATTGAGCCAGGAAATGACGTTGACCCGGGCGGTGAGGTCGCCGTCGCTGTCGATCGCCGGATGCAGGTCGGGCCAGAAGGTCTGGCAGAACCGCTCGATCAGGTCGAGGCCGGGGGCGAGGGCGGCAAAGCCGTCGCGCTCGACCAGCGCCTCGACCAGCCAGGCCAGCAGGCGCAGATCCTTGGTGCGGGTGGCCAGCGCCTCCTGGCACAGCGCCACCACCGCCGACCAGTCGGCCAGCTTGCGGTCGCGCACCCATACCCCCTGGTCGAGGCTGTCATCCTCGCGCCGGGCCTCGGCCACCGCCGCGAACGGGCCGGGCACCGCCTCGCCGAGGTCCGGTCCGGCCGGGCTTGGCCCCGCCAGCGGGGCGAGGATCGCCTCGGGGTCGAGCGCCACCGCCGGGCGGCGCGCCGTCTCAGCCGGGCTCATCGCCACATCCTTCCCCGGCGGCGGCCCGCGCCCGCAGCGCCGCCGGCATCAACCGTTCCAGCAGGCTGCGCACCGAGCCGGTGATCCTTTCCCCCAGCGCGCGGTTTTCGCTCTGCACCGTCGCCACCAGGGTCCGTTCCAGCCGGGCCAGTCCCTGGCGCTGCCCCTCGTTCTGGGCCAGCACCAGATCGAGCCGCTGCCGCAACTGATGGATCTCCGCCGCCATTTCCTCCAGCCGCGCCGTGCCGGTCGGCAGGCTGTCCGGCGGCGGCGCCACCGCGATCCCGGCCGGGACCGGGGGGGACGGCGGCGGCGACGGCGGACGGTAGGACAGCGGCGTCACCGGGGCCCGTCCCTCCTCGCCGTCGAGCAGGTGACAGACCGCGGCGTAGCTCATCCCCAGCGCGGCGGCGATGCGGCGATAGGAATAGCCTTCCTTGCGCAGGCGCTTCGCCTGCCGGTTGCGTTCGGTCTCGCTGAGGGTCCCGGAGGGGGGAAGGCGGCGCTGGCCGTTGGCAACCCCGACCTGGATGGTCACATAACCGTTGACGCTGTTGGCCATGACCGGTCCCCGGAGTGGCGTCGGTCGGGTGAGTGTAGCCCAATCCGTGCGTTGCGACCATCGCTGTCGGCGCGGGCTCCGCCGCCGGGGCGATGCCTCCTCCTCCCCTCTTACCTGAAAAAAGGAGAGGTCCGGAGGCGCCCGCCTCCGGGCGGGGCCGGGGCGGCGGCCCCGCGTCAGGGTTCGAGCCTTTGCGGCGCGCCCCCCTCGGCGCCGGGGGCGGCGACGGGGAAGACCGGCAGCAGCAGCGGGCTGCGTTCCTCCGGCTTGCCGGGGCGGCGGATCACCGCATCGAGGCCGAGGCGGAGATAGAGCCGGGCGTGCGGCAGCAGGGCGGCACCGGGGGCGGCGGCGGGGTTGCGCTGAAGCTCGACGTCGAGGCCGAGCAGATGGGGCCGGCGGTCGGCGAGGTCGAAGCCCTGGCCATCCCCGATTCCCTGCGCCGCGATCAGCGACAGCAGCGCCCAGGGATCATTGGCTTCCCACCGCGCGGTGGCGCCATCGACGCGATAGCGCCCCTGCGGATCGGCGGCGGGGATGCCGGGGGCGTTGGCGGCGAAGCGCACCGACAGCCGCACCGGCTGGCCGCTCGACCACACCACGCTCTTTTTCGGATCGCGCGACGACAGCCCCTGACCGGGGCCGCACTCCAGCGTCCATTCGATCACCTGATTGCCGCCGCTGTCATTGGCGGGGTTGGCGCGGAATTCGGCGCTGACGGCATAGGCCAGCGGCTGGTCGAGGGTGGGATCGACCAGCATCGGCGCCAGCGCGGTCTCGGCGGCGGTCAGGGCGGCGGCGAAATCGGCGGCCGGGCCGCCGGCGGCGGCGGCCAGCTCGGCGCGGGCCGGCAGCGGCGCCTGATCGAGCGCCCAGAAGAAGCGCCGCACCGCCAGCGCCTCGGCGCGCGGCGCCTCGGGCCGGGCATCGGCCGAGAACGGGAAGCGGCGGGCCAGGGTCTGGTTGAACAGGGTCTGGATCTCGGCGTAGCGGGCGCGGATCCGCTCGCCGGCGAGGGCGACGCAACGCTGGCCGAGATTGGCCTTCAGCCGGTCGAGTTCGAGCGCGAACAGGTCGCCGCCCGGGGTCGGCGGCGCGGCGGCCAGGGCGCGGCACTGGGCCGGGTCGAGCCGGTCGATCGCGGTCAGGATGAAGTTTTCGAGCTGGCGCAGCGAGGCGTTCTGGTCCTTCTGCCCGTCGCGGGCGATCGCCCGGGCGATGCCCTGCCATTTCGCCACCAGCGGACGGTTGCCGTCCTCGGCGGCGAAGGTGGCGATCAGCCGCAGCAGCGGCTCGGCCCCGTCGCGCGACAGCCGGGTCAGCACCTCGCGCTCGCCCTCCAGCGTCAGCGACAGCTCGGGCAGGCTGCTGGCGCGGAAGGCGCGGGCCGCCACCGGCAGGCTGCCGTCCCACCAGGAGAAATCGGGCGGGGCGGCGGTCAGGATCAGTCCGGCCGACAGCCGGTCGATCTCGCCCAGCAGGCGGAGCGCCTGGGTCTGCACCGTGTCGCCCAGCCGCAGGGCGACGCGGTCGAGCCGGGCCTGGAACAATTGGTCGGCCAGCCCGGTCAGCGGCTGCTGCACCCCGATCAGCGCCTTCAGCTCGGTATCCATCTGATAGGGGCCGGTCAGCACCCGCTCGGCCGGCTGGGCGGCGGCGGCGATCGCGGCGGTGATGCGCAGGCCGGCCTGCTCGGTCGCCGCCCGCTCGACCACCCCGGCCAAGGCGGGCGGGAAGCGGGGCAGGTCGGCGGCGATCAGGGTAATCTGGTCCTCGGTCAGCCGCGTCGCCTGCTTCAGCCCGGGCAGATCCCACAGCAGCGGCCGCGCCCCGGTGCGCAGCTCGGCCGGGCCGGCCAGCGGCTCGCTCATCACCGGATGGGCCATCAGCGCGTCGAGCTGCTGCTTGAGCGCGGCCAGCGAGTCGGCCAGCACCACCTTGCCGCCCTCGACCCGGATCTGCGGCAGCGACTGGCGCGACAGGGTGTCGATCAGGGTGCGGCGGGCGGTGCGGATCTGCTCTTCCCCCATCGCCCGGAGGGCGGCGACGTCGCCGCCTTCGACCAGTTGCAGGCCGGCGAGGCGGTCGAGCAGCCCGTTGAGGCGCGGGCCGAGGTCGGCGCCCTCGCCGTTGATCCAGCCGTAATTGTGGGAATCGAGGTCGTCGCCGATCGCCTGGAGCTGGCCGCGCAGATCGACCAGCAGGTCGAGCGGCGCCATCGCCCGGTCGCCGCCCCGGCTCAGCACGGCGATGCGGTCGAGCCGGCGGCGCAGCGCGCCGATGTCGAACTTCGCCTGATAGGCGGCGGCGAACTGGCGGCGCAGCGCCGCGCCGATGGTCTGCCGGGCATGGTCGAGCGCCGGCATCGAGGTTATCCCCATCGCCTCGCGATAGGTGCGGTCGTTCTGCTGGAACGTGTCGCCCAGGCTGAGGGCGAGGGTGTAGCCCGCCACCTTGTCGAGCGCCGCCGAGCTGCGCAGTTGGGGCAGGTCCTGATAGGTGCGGTAGACGTCGTCGAACTCGGCCAGGGCATCGACGGTGCGGGCCAGCGAGTCGATCGGGTCGCCGCCGTCCGGCAGGTCGGCCGGACCGGTCAGGATGTCGTCGAGCCGGGTCTCGAACCGGCGGTGCATCTCGGAGACGACGATCGCGCCGTAGCCGATGGCGATCGCCTCGATCAAGTCGTGGTCGGGATTGTAGAGATAGGCCAGCGGCGCCAGCGGGGTGGTGACGGTCTCGACGTCGAGCCGGGCCAGCCCCTGCAGCAGCCGGCTGGCCGCGCCGCGCACCGCGTCGATGTCGAGCCGCTGCACGCTCTGGCGGCGGTGGGTCAGGTCGGACTGGATGGTGGTCAGCAGGGTCTCGAACGAGAAGGCCCGGCGCGGCGCCCCCACCGCCAGCGCGGTCAGCCCGGCCGCCGCCGCCAGCAGGCTGGCCGCCAGCGCCGCCTGGGTCAGCCGCAGCCGGCGGGTGCGGCGGGTCAGCAGCCCGCGCACCGGCCGCACCAGCTGGAATTCGCGGAAGACGCGGTGATTGAACAGGCCGGGGACGAAGGCCTGCCCCGGTCCCTCGTCGTCGCTCGCTCCGGCCAGGAACAGCCCCCGGAACAGGAAGGCCTCGTGATAGGCCGAAGGCTGGAACATCGCCGCCAGCAGCGGCTTGAGCCGCGGCAGCAGGGCCCGCACCTCGGACGGCGCCAGCAGCAGCGGATCGGGATCGGCCGGGGCGGTCTCGCCCAGCAGCAGCTGGATGCCGAGGTCGGACAGGCCGGCGGCGACGGTCTCGACCGCCTGATCGGCCCAGTCGGGCTGGAAGGCGGTCTCCAGCGCGTAAGGGTTGGCCCAGCCGAGCGGGGCGTCGCGCGCCGCCTCGGGCAGGGCGCCGATCAGGGCGGCCAGTCCGGGCAGGCGGTCGCAGCGATCGATCACGATCGAGACCGGCACCCGCAGCCCGGTCAGGCCTTGGGCGGCGGCGATCAGGGTGCAGAGGCGGGCGCCCCACTCGGCCACCCGGTCGAACGGCAGCGCCGCCGGCCCGGACAGGGCGTCGGCCGGCAGCACCACCACCAATCCGTCGAGCGGCCGGTGCGGCCGGCACTCCGCCAGCAGCCGCACCAGCTGGCGCCAGTGGTCGAGTCCGCCCGGCCGCTCGATCAGGCTGTCGCCGGCATGGAACACCGCGCCCTGGGGCAGGAAATGCACCGCCCCGGCGCCGGGAATGACGCTGGCCTCGGCCGGAGCGGCGGAGTCGATCGCCGCCAGCAGGCGGGGGGTGTCGGCCCCCTCGGCGCCGAGGGCGACGATCCACGGCACCGCATAGGGATCGGCCCCGGCATCGCCCAGCCGGGCCAGGGTGCCGAGCGCCTGCCGCACCTGCCGCCGCAACGCCCGGGCGGGGGTCGGCGGCGGCGCCTTGTCCCGGGCGGCGCGGTGGCGGCGCCACAGCACGATCGCGGCCACCGCCAGGGCGATCAGCAGCAGCACCAGCAGCCCCAGCAGCAGCACCGGCAGCCAGCCGGGCGCGGCGGCGGCGGCCGGGGTCATGACCCCCCTCCGCCCAGGATGCGGATCCGGTCGGCCAGCCCCAGCGCCGGCCGTGTCGCCTGCCACCACACCAGCGACGAGGCGGCGAGGTACAGCGCCAGCACCAGCCCGATCCCGCCCAGCCACGGGGCGAGGCGGGGCAGCGGCCGCATCCGCTCGCCCGGCAGCACCGGCTCGGCGGCGGCGGCGAAGGCGGCGCTCCAGTCGATCCGGCGCGGTGGCGGCTGGGTGTAGGCCAGTTCGTACAGCCCCCGCCGCATCCGGGCGATCTCGGCCTCGGCGCCGCGCCCGCGCAGCTTGCCGCGAAAGCCGAGCGACAGGGCGATCAGGATCGCGGCGGCAAGGTCGGGCCGGCCGGGGAGGCGGCCGTCGATCAGCTGCTCGGCCAGATCGAAGATCCTTTCCCCCGCCAGCCGGGTGCCGTAGAGCGACTGTTCCAGCAGCAGGCCCAGCCATTGCGACCGTCCCGGCCATTCGACGTCGAGCAGTAGCGCCTCGTCGCCCAGCGCCGCCATCACGTAGCCGATATCGACGGTGCCGTCCGGCACCGGGGTCGGGGTGCCCTGCGGGCAGATCGCCACCCGCAGCCGCAGGAACAGGTCGATCGTCGCCGGGGGCGGGGCGGGCTCGCCGCCCATGTCGCCGCCCGTCTCGGCCAAGGCGGCGGGCGGGGCGTCGCCGGGGGGCGCGTCGGCTGGGGCGGCGGTTCCGGCCGCGCCGACCTCACCGTCGGGCGCCACCATCGCGTCGGCCAGCCGTTTGACCGCGACCAGTTCGGCGTGGAAGGCGAGGAAGCGGTCGATCGCCTTCTTCGCCTGGGGCAGCGGGCGGGGCGGCCCGCTCATGCCGTCCCCGCCGCCGGGCCACCCGGCGCTTCGGCGGTGTAAAGCAGCAGTTCGGCCGGTTCGTTGCCGCTGCCGGCCAGCTCGAACGGCTGGTCGGGCAGGACGAAATCGGGATCGGCCACCACCCGGATCAGGGCCATCCCCGGCGGCGGCACCAGCCCGAGATCCTCGGCCGCCTCGATCCGGACGCGGGCGGCGCCGCGCAGGCGGCGCTGGCTGATCGTCGGCATCGCCGCCCGGCTGCCGATCAGCGCCTCGGCCAGCCAGGCGTGCAGTTCGGCCACCGGGGCACCGGCGCCGGCGCGGGCGCCGATCACCAATCCGCCCGCGCCGATCATCCCGGCCTCCAGCGTCAGGGCGAAGCGGTTGTCGCCGACCCGGCGGAAGCGGTGGACGCGGTAGCCCTCGCGCACCCGCTCGATCATCCGCAGCAGGAAATGGACCAGGGTGGCGAAGGCGGGCAGGGGGTCGTCATGATGATAGGGCGGCGGCGGCGGCGGCACCGGCTGGCCGCCCAGCCAGGCCAGCGCGCCCGACAGGTCGCACAGGGCGAGATAGACCAGGAAGGGATGGACCCGCTCGGCCAGCAGCAGCGCCTCCAGCCGGGGCAGGGCGCCGACCATCGCCTTCAGCGCGTCGAGCGGTCCGCCGCCGGGCGGCTCGGCCCCCGGCGCGGCCAGCAGGCGGTCGGCCAGGGCGGCGGCGCGCTCGCGCAGGCGCTGGGCGACCGAGGCGGTCAGCACCGCGAGGTCGCTGCCGGCGGGGAAGTCGGTGCGCGGCGGGGCGTAGGGTTCGAGGGTGAAGGCGTCGTCGCGGAAGCCGATCCGCGCCAGCGGCAGCGAGACGAAGCGGCGCGACGGCGGCGCCAGCGGGCCGGGGGTGACGGCGAGGCCGAGGGCCGGGCGCAGCCGGGGCATCGCCACCTCGCCCTCGCCGGTGTTGGCGTCGGCGACCGGGGCGCCCTCGACCGAGCGCCAGCGCCGGGTCTCGCCCGGCTCGGGGCGGGGATGCTCGCGCGGCAGGGTGAGGTGGACCGTCATCGCCGCCTGGGCCAGTTCGCCCTTCAGCGGGGCGAGGTCGAGTTCGAGGAACGGATCGCCCTCGCGCGGGTGCAGCACCGCCAGCCCGTCCGGCAGCAGCGCCTCGACCACCAGCAGGCGCAGCCGGCCGCCGGCCAGCAGGGCGCGGTCGATCGACAGCCGCCGCACCCCCCACGGGAACAGCCCGGTCTCGCCCAAGGCGTGGCCGAGCAGCGCCTCCGACCGCAGCCAGGATTGCTGGAAATGCTGGGGGGCGAGCAGCATGCCCTCGTGCCACTGCACCGGCTCGGGGATGTCGCAGAACTCGGTCATGGCCTCACTCGGCCCTGTCGGCGGCGTCGAGGACGAAATCGTCGGCTTGCAAGGTGACGGTCACCTCCGATCGGTCGAAGCCCAGCCGGGTGCGGTGGTCGCCCGGGCTGGCATAGGCGGCGAAGAGATAGACTCCGGCGGCCTTGCGCCGGACCGGCGCGCTGATCCGCTGCCCGGGCACCAGTTCCCACGACAGCACGCTCACCCCCTCGGGGAAGTCGCGCAGGAGTTGGGCGCGGCGGCGGAACCATTCGCCGGCCGGCAGGGTGGCGAGGGTGGCGTCGAGGGCGGGATCGTCGGCCAGCACCAGATCGATCGCCACCGCGTTGTTGGCGTTGGCGTCGGGGGCGGCGTGGATCGTCACCTGATCGAGCGCCACCAGCCGGGGGCCGCAGCCGGCCGCGACGGTGGCCAGCAGCGCGGCCAGCAACAGGGCGGGGAGGGCGGGGCGGCGGGCGGTCATCAGGGGATCTGCACCGTGACCTGCCCGGCGAAGGTGATCTGGATCACCCCGGCATAGGAGCACATCAGCTTGCTGGTGTCGTCGAGCGCCGGCATCGAGCCGATCAGCACGGTGGGGGTGCCCGGCATCCAGGGGGCGGCGGTGGCGGGGAGGCAGGGCATCGGCGTCAGCACCCCGAGCGCCGCCGCGGTGGCCGAGGCCACCATCGGGTTGGCGAGGCTGGTGCACAGCGCGAAGGGCAGGATGTTGACCATCGGCGCGTAATCCATGATCGTCGCCGCCACCGGGCCGCCGGCGAAGGTGCGGTTGGTCGGCAGCACCGCGAGCGAGCTTGGCGCGGTGCCGAAGCTGCACATCAGCAGCGCGCCGGAGCAAACCTGGCAGGCCATTCGCCACAACCCTTCCTTCCCGCATCGCCCCGCCTCACAACTCTATCGGCTCGCCTTGCGATCCGCAACGTCCCTGGCGGCGGTGGTGGGGCGCGCGCCACAAGGAGGGCGCCGCCCTGGTCCCCTCTCGTCGCCGCTCAGGCGAGATCGGGCGCCGCCGCGACGGGGGGGCGCCAGCGCAGCAATTGGTCGGGGAAGGTCGCCTCGCCCTCGGGACGGAAGCCGAGCCGGTGGTACAGACGCTGCGCCGGGTTGGTCAGATCGACATGCAGGCTGACGCTGCGTCCGCTTGCCGCCGCCTCGGCCAGCACGCACCGCAGCAATTCGCCGCCGAGGCCGCGCCCGCTGGCCTCGGGCAGCAGGGCGATATCGACGACGCGGATGTCGTCCGGCCGCCGCCACAGATAAAGCCGGCCGACCGGCCGGCCGCCCTGTTCGACGATGCCCGGCCACAGGCCGGGGAAGGCGCGGGCGTAATGGCGGGTCTGCAGGGCGAATTGCTCGCGCAAAAAGGCCTGCCGCCGCGCCGGCGGCCAGCCGGTGCCGGCCAGCATCGGCCCGCGCACCGCCGCGAACAGCGCGGCGAGAAAGGCCTCGTCGCTTCCCTGCCGGCGGCGCAACTCGATTCCGGCCAGCGCCAGCGGCGCGCTCAGCGCCGGGGCGCCCCCGTCGGCCGCGATCGCCGCCATTGCCCGTTGTCCCCTGGCCATCGCTCCTCCGTTGCCGGCGCCACGGGTGGCGCCCGGTCAGTCTACACCGTGGCGGCGATCGGGCAAGCCGGCCGCGACCGAGGCGGGGGGGCCTTGGCCTCGGGCGGCGCCCCGGTTGCGGCCGGTCGGGAGCATTTCCTGATGATTTCGGGGGCGAGATGTGAAACAAACCGAACCCAGTCTTCTCCGGTCGCGAGTATCGCCATGAGCCCCGTTGCCTCCTCCCTGCCCGCGCGGGTTCGGCTGGGGGCGGCCCTGGGCGCGGCGGGCCGCGATCTGGCCGCCGCGCTGGTCGGCTGGCGGGTCTGGTGGGGGCTGGGGCTCCAGGACATCCTGATCCGCTACCGCCGCACCCTGCTCGGTCCGCTGTGGATCAGCGTCAGTCAGGCGGCGACCTTCGTCTTTCTCGGCATGCTGTTCAGCGCGGTGCTGAAGACCGACGTCCGCTATTATCTGCCCTATCTCGCCCTCGGGCTGGTGACCTGGGGCTTGCTGTTCGGGGCGGCGGCGGAAGGCCCCCGGGTGTTCATCGAGGCCCAGCACGTCATCAACGCCCTGCGCATGCCCCTGCTCAGCCACGTCCTGCGGGTCCTGGTGCGCCATCTGCTGATCTACGTCCACACCCTGGCGGTGGCGGTGGTGGCCTATCTGGTGCTGGGCGGGCGGCTGGGGCCGGCGCTGCTGCAATTGCCGCTCAGCCTGCTGCTGCTCGGCGCGGTGCTGTTTCCGGTGACGGTGCTGCTGGCGGTGCTGGGGGCGCGTTTTCGCGACCTGGGCCCGGTGATCGAGGTGATCGGCCAGATGACCTTCTTCATGACCCCGATCATGTGGCGGCCCGAGGATCTGCCGCTGGCCAGCAAATGGTGGGTCGAGATCAACCCGGTCCACCATCTGCTGACCCTGGTGCGCGCCCCGCTGTTCGGCGAGATGTTGCCCCGCCCCAGCGTGCTGATCGCGCTCGGGCTGGCGGTCGGGCTCAATCTGGCGGCGCTGGCGCTGTTCGCCGCCTGCCGCCGCCGCATTCCCTACTGGTTGTGACGCGATGGCCCGGATCCAGCTTGACGGGGTGACGGTCGATTTCCCGGTCTATGACGGCGCCGCCCGTTCGTTCCGCCATTCGCTGGCCCGCCTCGCGGTCGGCGGCGCCATTGCGCGCCAGCGGCGCGGCGTGGTCGAGGTGCGCGCCCTCGACGGCATCGACCTGCGGCTGGAGGACGGCGACCGCCTCGGCCTGATCGGCGGCAACGGCGCCGGCAAGACCACCCTGATCCGGGTGCTGGCCGGGCTGCGCGAGCCCACCGCCGGCCGGGCGGTGATCGAGGGCAGCACCGCCGCGCTGCTCAGCCTCGGCGCGATCCTCGACGGCGAGATGACCGGCTACGAGAACATCGACCGCGCCCGGGTGCTGCTCGGCCTGCCCAGCCGCGCCGCGCTGGTGGCCGAGATCGCGGATTTCACCGAATTGGGGCCGTTCCTCGATCTGCCGGTCAAAACCTATTCCGCCGGGATGCAGCTGCGGCTGTCCTTCGCCCTGATGACCGCCCAGCATCCCGAGATCCTGTTGCTCGACGAGGTGTTCAGCGCCGGCGATTCCGGGTTCCGGATCCGGGCGGAACAGCGGATGCGCGAACTGCATGCGCGCACCGCGATCACCGTGTTCGCCAATCACGGCATGAGCGAGATCCTGTCGCACTGCACCAAGGCCTTGTGGCTCGATCACGGCCGGATCCGCGCCCTCGGCCCCGCCGCCGAAGTGGTCGCCGCCTACGAGGCCGCCACCGCCGCCTGACCGCTGATACCGCCCGGCATCAGGCGGTGCCGCGCAACCGGGCCAGCAGGTCGCGGATCTGGTCGAGCCGATCGACCAGGGCGACGATGCCGAGCGATTCCTCCACCTGGGCCCGCTCGGCCAGCAGCGCCTGCCGCGCGCTGGCGTCGGCGTCGCGCCAGCGGTGATTCATTTCTTCCTCGAAGGTGGCGAAGGCGCGCAACGCCTCGTCGAGACGGAGGTCGAGCGCCTCCTTTTCCGCCAGCACCGCATCCAGCGTCAAAGTGGTCTCGGACAAGGCCATCACCGCCTCCTTTTCCGCCCCGGGTCGATCAGAACTCTACCCCCACCCCGAAGCGGCGCCAACAAAAACCACGGCCATCGGCATGTAAACATCTTGTGAACGATGTGTGAAATTGCCGACAATGCCGCGTTTTGATTTGATCGGCGCGTCCTTATTATTATGGGCGCCGCATCGGAGAGTCAGGCGGCCCGCCCGGGGCGCAAAGCTCCCCGACCCCCGTGCTGATCGATGAAAACAAAGGGGGTCCGGGGCATCGCCCCGGGCGGGCGTGGGCGGCAGCCCACCCGGTCAGTCGAGGCGGCCGAGGGCGCGGGCCAGGACCAGATAGATCCGGCCGACCTCGGAGGAGTGGAAGGTGGCGACCAGCACGTCGCGATGGTCGCAGTCGCGGGCCTGGGCGAGCAGGGCGTCGAACTCGGTCAGGTAGCGATCGACATATTCGCGGAACTCGCTGTCGTCCTGATAGCGGGCGCGCACGGCGGCGATCTGGTGGCGGTCGAGGTTGCGCGGCAGCTTGCGCAGGAACAGGGTGTGGTCGCCGGCGTGGAACTCCTTCCACATCTTCTCATCGATGGCGACGTTGAACACCCGGGCGAGGTCGATCGACAGCGATTGCAGCCGCTCAAGCAGGATCCCGGCGCGGTCGAGCACCGATTCGAGCGCGATCGCGGCGCATTTGGCCTCCAGTTCGCGGGCGCGGGTCTCGGCCAGGGTCGAGGCCTCGGTGATCGCCGCCACCTGACGGGAGAAGGCCGCCGTCACCGCGCCGGCCCGTTCGGCGAGGCGATCGCCCTCGCCGGCGATCTCGGCGGCATGGCCGCGCGCGGATTCGAAGGCGGTGGCGACGGCGCCAGCGGCGCGGGCGGCGTCGGCCTCGGCCTCGGCGGCGGCCCGGCGCAGCCCGTCGCCGCTGCCGCGCAGCATCTCGTCGATCCGGGTCGCGGTGGCCGACAGCGCCCGCAGCCCGGCATCGAGGATCTCGCCGGCGGTGGTGATCTGACCGGCGGCCTGGGCGATGCCGGCGTCGAAGCCGGCGCCGACCCCGTCGAGCGCCGCCGCCGCCGCCTGGGCCTGGCTCTGCACCTGTCGCGCCGCCTCGGCCAGATCGAGCGCGCTGCGCTGGATGGTCTGGCCGAAGCCGCGCAGCAGGTCGGTGGCGTCGTCGGCGCCGCGCGCCAGCGCCTGGGTCTGGCCGCGCACCGTCTCGGCGACGCCGGCCACCGCGGTTTCGGCCTGTCCGGCCGCCGCCGCCATCCGTTCCGCCTGCTGGCGCAGTCCTTCGCCCGCCTCGCGCAGCTTCTGGTGCAGGGTGGCGCCGACCAGCCCGAGCTGTTCCGCCCGGGCCTCCAGCGTCTCCGCCACCTCCAGCGTCTCGGCATTGGCGCGGCTGGCGGCGTGGCCGACCTCGTCGCCGCGCTGGCGCAGCGCCTCGCCCACCGTGTCGAG
Source organism: Phaeospirillum tilakii (assembly GCF_042683125.1). NCBI lineage: Bacteria > Pseudomonadati > Pseudomonadota > Alphaproteobacteria > Rhodospirillales > Rhodospirillaceae > Phaeospirillum > Phaeospirillum tilakii. Next base: position 67,433 of record NZ_JBHUIY010000006.1, on the reverse strand, counting down.
ATCGATCGCGGCCCGGCCGAGGATCCCCTCCAGTTCGTCGCCGCCCTGGCGCAGCGCCTCGACCGTGGCCTTGACCTTGCCCATCACCTGATCGGCGGTCGCCACCAGGGCGCGCGATTGCTGGCCGAGCGCCTCGCCCGACAGCCGGGCCTGTCCCGCCACCACCCGCGCCGCCTCGGTCAGGTCGGCGGTCTGCTGGCTCAGGCTCTGGCGCACCGATTCGGCCTGGATCGCCGCCCGCTCCGCGCTCTGGCCGAGCGATTCGACCGGCAGGCGCAGCGCCTCGGCCGCCGCCTGCCCCTGGCCGGCCGCCCGCTCCAGCGCGGCGCCGAGCTGGGCCAGATCGGCGCCGCCGCGCTCGATCAGGGTGCCGACCTTGTCCTCGATGCGGGCGATCGCCGCGACGATCACCCCGATCCGCGCCGCCGCCGCCTCGATGATCGCGGCGGTGCTTTCGGCCCGCGCCGCCAGCGCCGCCTCGGCCTCGCCGGCCCGCTCCGCCGCCCGCGCCCCGGCCTGATCCAGCCCGGCCGCCCGCGCCGTCAGCGCCGCCGCCAGCCGCGCCGCCTGTTCATCCAGCCGCTTGGCCGCCTGATCCAGTTCGGCCCCCTGCGACACCACCGCCTCGACCCGGTCGGCCGCGTCGGCGGCGGTCTGGCTCAGCCGCTCGGCCTGAAGGCCGGCCTGCTCGCCCAGCGCCCCCAGCCGGTCCACCGCGCGGTCGAGCCCGGCGCCGAACCCGGCGAGACTGCCTTCCAGCCGCTCCGCCTCGCCCCGCACCGTGCCTTCCGCGCCCTGGGCCGCCTGGGTCGCCGCCTGCGCCGCCGCGTCGAGCCGCTCCGCCGCCTGGGCCGCGTCGCGGCACAATCCCTCCAGCCGGCCGATCTGTCCGGCCAGCCCGTCGCGCACTCCGGCCGCCGCCGTCACCGCCTCGGCCAGGGTGCGGGCCTGATCGCGCAGCACCGTCGCCGCCGCCGCGCCCTGACGGCCGACCGCCTCGTCCGGTAGGGTCAGCCCGGCCAGCTCGGCCCGCAGCCCCCGCTCCAGCGCCTTCAGGGCGCGGACGCGGGCGATCTGCCCCAGGATGGTCCACAGCACCACCAGCGGCAGGCACAGGCCGCCGACCAGCCCGGCCGAGGCGGGAACCGGCAGCGCCGCCAGCCCGGCCCAGCCGGGGTCGCGCGCCAGCAGGACGGCACACAGGCCGAGCCAACCCAGGGACAGCAGCGCGCCGAACGCTCCGAGCGGCGTCGTCCGCTCGCTCCCCTCTCCGCCGTCCATCTTGCTGTTTTCCCTCGCTTCACCTGCCGCCGCCCGCTACCGGGCCTTGTGGCGAGGATGCCCGCTTCGTCGCCGAAAAGCAAATTCGCCCGCCCCTCGGGTCCCGGCCCGCCAACCCATTTCGGGTTTTTGTTAATAACATCCTCCCCTTTTTAGCGCGGAAGGGCGGGCGAGCCGGGCGGGCGGCGGCGAGGGCGAAAAAACCGGGGGCGGCGGCCCGAAAAAGCCAACGCGGTGCTTGCGTTGGGGCCGATCTGCCTGTATAAGACGGCCCTCGGCTTCGGCCTTTTCCGTAAGAGCGGCCCCCTAGGGTGGGAGCGGCTGACTGCGGGAGGCTCTTTGAACTGAACCAGATTCACCGATCGGCGCCCCGATGGGGCGCCGATCCGATTTGACGGATGACTTGCATCATGGAAAGCCAAAACATCCGCATCCGCCTCAAGGCGTTCGACCATCGCGTTCTCGATCAGAGCACCCGCGAAATCGTCAATACCGCCAAGAGAACCGGAGCGCAGGTGCGCGGACCGATTCCGCTCCCCAGTCGGATCGAGAAGTTCACCGTCAACCGCAGCCCGCACATCGACAAGAAGTCGCGCGAACAGTTCGAAATTCGCACGCACAAGCGCCTGCTGGACATTGTCGATCCGACCCCGCAGACCGTGGACGCGCTGATGAAGCTCGACCTGGCCGCCGGTGTCGACGTCGAGATCAAGCTCTAAGGAACCAACAACGATGCGATCCGGTCTCATCGCCCAGAAGGTCGGCATGACGAGGATCTTCGCCGAGGACGGCACCCACGTGCCGGTCACCGTGCTGAAGGTTGACACCTGCCAGGTGGTCTCGACCCGCTCTGAGGAAACCGACGGCTACATTGCCGTTCAGCTTGGCGCCGGCCAGGCCAAGGTGAAGAACGTGAGCAAGCCCGCTCGCGCCAACTTCGCCAAGGCGAAGGTCGAGCCGAAGAAGAAGCTTGCCGAATTCCGCGTCAGCGCCGACGCCGTCCTGCCGGTCGGCACCGAGCTGTCCGCCGATCACTTCCTGGTCGGCCAGTACGTGGACGTCACCGGCACCACCATCGGCAAGGGCTTCGCCGGCGTCATGAAGCGCTGGAACTTCCGCGGCCTCGAAGCCACCCACGGCGTGTCGGTGTCGCACCGCTCGCACGGTTCGACCGGTCAGCGCCAGGACCCCGGCAAGGTGTTCAAGGGCAAGAAGATGGCCGGTCACCTCGGCGAGGTTCAGGTCACCACCCAGAACATCCAGGTGGTTTCGACCGACGCCGACCGTGGCCTGATCCTGGTCAAGGGTTCGGTCCCCGGCCATGAGGGTTCGTGGGTGCTGATCCGCGACGCGGTCAAGCGCAAGCTGCCCGACGGCGTGCCGTTCCCCGCCGGCGTCAAGACCGCCCCGGCCGCCGAGCAGTAAGGAATTACGGCGATGAAGACGAGTGTAATCAGCCTCGACAATCAGACGGTCGGTGAGATCGAGCTGGCCGACTCCGTGTTCGGTCTGCCGGTGCGCGCCGATCTGCTGTTCCGGATGGTCAACTGGCAGCTGGCGAAGCGCCAGGCCGGCACCCACAAGACCAAGGGGATCAGCGACATCTCCGGCACCACCAAGAAGCCGTTCGCGCAGAAGGGTGGTGGGCGCGCCCGTCAGGGTTCGCTGCGCAGCCCGCAGTTCCGCGGCGGCGCGACCATCTTCGGCCCGGTGGTGCGTTCGCACGCCCACGACCTGCCGAAGAAGGTCCGCAAGCTGGCGCTGAAGACCGCGCTTTCGGCCAAGGCCGCCGACGGCAAGCTGGTGGTGCTCGACACCGCCGCCGCCGCCACCCCCAAGACCCGCGAGCTCGCCGCCCGCCTCGCCAGCCTCGGCTGGTCGTCGGTGCTGGTGATCGACGGCGCGGCGGTCGACGGCAATTTCGCCCTCGCCAGCCGCAACATCCCCTACGTGGATGTGCTGCCGCAGGCGGGTGCCAACGTCTATGACATCCTTCGCCGCGACACCCTGGTCCTGACCCGGGAGGCGGTCGAAGCCCTGGAGGCCCGCCTGAAATGAGCAAGCCCGTCATCATCAGCAAGGAGCGGATGTACGATCTGGTCCGCGCCCCGGTGATCACCGAAAAGGCGACCATGGGCTCCGAGTTCCGCCAGGTGTCGTTCAAGGTGCCGCTCGACGCGACCAAGCCGGAAATCCGCGCCGCGGTCGAGGGGATCTTCGGTGTCAAGGTCACCGCGGTCAACACCCTGATCGCCAAGGGCAAGGTCAAGCGGTTCCGTGGCCGGATCGGCGTCCGCAGCGACGTCAAGAAGGCGATCGTGACCCTGGCCGAAGGCCACTCCATCGACGTGACCACGGGAGTCTGACGCCATGGCACTCAAGACGTTCAAGCCGACGACTCCGGGCCGGCGCCAGCTGGTTCTGGTCGATCGTTCCGACCTGTGGAAGGGCAAGCCCCTCAGCAGCCTGACCGAGGGTCTGCGCTCGAAGGGCGGCCGCAACAACACCGGTCGCATCACCGCCTACGGTCGTGGCGGCGGGCACAAGCGCCGCTACCGTCTGATCGACTTCAAGCGCACCAAGTTTGACGTGGTCGCCACCGTCGAACGGCTGGAATACGATCCGAACCGCACCGCCTTCATCGCCCTGATCAGCTATGCCGACGGCGAGAAGGCCTACATCCTGGCTCCGCAGCGCCTCGGCGTCGGCGATCAGGTGGTCGCGGGCGAGAAGGTCGACATCAAGCCGGGCAACGCGATGCCGCTGAAGAATATCCCGGTCGGCACCGTGGTCCACAATGTCGAGCTGAAGCCGGGCAAGGGCGGCCAGATGGCCCGTTCCGCCGGCACCTATGCCCAGCTGGTCGGCAAGGACCAGGGCTACGCCCAGCTCCGTCTCGCCTCGGGCGAACTGCGCATGGTGCGCGGCGAGTGCCTCGCCACCATCGGCGCGGTGTCGAACCCCGACCAGCAGAACGTGTCGCTCGGCAAGGCCGGCCGCAACGTCTGGCTGGGCCGGCGCCCGAGCGTCCGTGGCGTGGCGATGAACCCGATCGACCACCCGCATGGTGGTGGTGAGGGTCGCACCTCGGGCGGCCGTCATCCGGTCACCCCGTGGGGCAAGCCGACCAAGGGCAAGAAGACTCGCAGCAACAAGAAGACGGATCGGCTGATCATGCGCCGCCGTCATCAGAACCAGTAGGAGCGGAAGAGAATGGCTCGTTCCGTTTGGAAAGGCCCGTTCCTCGACGGTTATCTGCTGGGGAAGGCCGACAAGGCCCGCGCCAGCGGCCGCAACGAGGTGATCAAGATCTGGTCGCGCCGGTCGACCATCCTGCCGCAGTTCGTCGGCTTGACCTTCGGCGTCTATAACGGCCAGAAGTTCATCCCGGTGCTGGTGACCGAGAACATGATCGGCCACAAGTTCGGCGAGTTCTCGCCGACCCGCACGTTCTACGGCCACGCCGTCGACAAGAAGGCGAAGAGGAAGTAGTCATGGGCAAGAAACCCGCAGAGAGGGTTCTGGCGGACACCGAGGCCAAGGCCTTCGCCGCCACCATCCGCACCAGCCCGCGCAAGCTGAACCTGGTGGCCGAGAGCATCCGTGGCCTGAAGGCCGACGTGGCGCTCAACGCTCTCACCTTCTCGAAGCGGCGGGTCGCCGTGGAGGTCCGCAAGGTCCTCCAGTCGGCGATCGCCAACGCCGAGAACAACCACCAGCTCGACGTCGATCGCCTGTTCGTCGCCGAAGCCCATGTCGGCAAGGCGATGGTGATGAAGCGCTGGCGCGCCCGCGCTCGCGGCCGGGTCGGCCGGGTCGAGAAGCCGTTCAGCAATCTGACCGTCATCGTGCGCGAACGCGCCGAAGCGGGGGAGTAACAGATGGGTCAGAAAGTCAATCCGATCGGGCTCCGCGTCGGCATCAACCGGACCTGGGATTCGCGTTGGTTCGCCGACGAGACCTATGCCCGTCTGCTGCATGAGGACCTCAAGCTGCGCGCCTATCTGCGCGAGAAGCTGGCCCAGGCCGGCGTCTCCCGCGTGGTGATCGAGCGCCCGGCGAAGAAGGCCCGCATCACCATCCACACCGCCCGTCCGGGCGTGGTGATCGGCAAGAAGGGCGCCGACATCGAGGTGCTGCGCAAGGAGCTGTCGCGTATGACCGGCTCCGAGGTGCACCTCAACATCGTCGAAATCCGCAAGCCGGAACTCGACGCCCAGCTGGTGGCGGAAAGCATCGCCCAGCAGCTCGAGCGCCGGGTCGCCTTCCGTCGTGCGATGAAGCGTGCCGTGCAGTCGGCGATGCGTCTGGGCGCCCAGGGCATCCGCATCAACTGCTCCGGCCGTCTCGGCGGCGCGGAAATCGCCCGCATGGAATGGTACCGCGAGGGGCGCGTGCCGCTGCACACGCTGCGCGCCGAGGTCGATTACGGTGTCGCCACCGCGAAGACCACCTACGGCACTTGCGGCGTCAAGGTCTGGGTGTTCAAGGGCGAAATCCTCGCCCATGACCCGATGGCCCAGGACAAGCGGGCCGCGGGCGAAAACGCCCCGGCCGCGCGCTGATCGCAAAGAGGGTTAGACGATGCTTTCGCCCAAGCGTACCAAATTCCGCAAGGCCCACAAGGGCCGGATCAAGGGCCTGACCAAGGGCGGTTCGGCGCTGAATTTCGGCGCCTACGGCCTCAAGGCCCTCGAGCCCGAGCGGATCACCGCCCGTCAGATCGAGGCCGCCCGCCGTGCCCTGACCCGTCACATGAAGCGTCAGGGCCGGGTGTGGATCCGGGTGTTCCCGGATCTGCCGGTGTCGAGCAAGCCCGCCGAAGTCCGCATGGGCTCCGGTAAGGGTGCCCCCGAGTTCTGGGTCGCCCGCGTCGCTCCCGGCCGCATCCTGTTCGAAGTGGACGGGGTGTCGGAAGAGATCGCGCGCGACGGTTTCGCGCTCGCGGCCGCCAAGCTGCCGATCAAGACCAAGTTCGTCAGCCGTCTCGGAGGGATCTAAGCCATGGCCGACAAGACCGCCGACCTGCGCCAGAAGACGTCGGACCAGCTCAAGGAGCGCGTGCTCGAGCTGAAGAAGACCCAGTTCAACCTGCGTTTCCGCAAGGCTTCGGGCCAGCTGGAAAACACCGCCGAAGTGCGTGCCGTGCGTCGTGAGATCGCGACCATCAAGACGCTGCTTGGCGAACGCGCCCGTAGCGCGTCGTAATAGGAGACCCATCGAAATGCCGAAGCGCATTCTTCAGGGGACCGTGGTCAGCGCCAAGATGGAAAAGACCGTGGTGGTCAGCGTCGAGCGGCGCGTGATGCATCCGATCTACAAGAAGTTCATCCGTCGGTCGAAGAAGTACCACGCCCACGACGAGAACAACACCTTCAAGGTTGGCGATACCATCCGCATCCGCGAGTGCCGCCCGATCTCGAAGACCAAGTGCTGGGAAGTGATCGTCGAGCCGCAGGCTTGACGGTTGGCCCTGGGAATAAGGAACCCGTGACATGATCCAGATGCAAACCAACCTGGACGTCGCCGATAATTCGGGTGCCCGCCGGGTGCAGTGCATCAAGGTGCTGGGCGGTTCGCACCGCACCATCGCCACGGTGGGCGACGTCATCGTCGTTTCCATCAAGGAGGCGATTCCGCGTGGTCGCGTGAAGAAGGGTGACGTCCATCGCGCCGTCATCGTTCGCACCGCCAAGGAAATTCGGCGCCCCGACGGCTCGGCGATCCGGTTCGACACCAACGCCGCCGTTCTGATCAACAAGCAGGGCGAGCCGATCGGCACCCGTATCTTCGGGCCGGTTACCCGTGAGCTTCGTGGCAAGAAGTTCATGAAGATCATTTCGCTCGCGCCGGAGGTGCTGTGATGGGCCTCAATGTCAAGAAGGGGGACCAGGTCGTGGTCCTCGCCGGCAAGGACAAGGGCAAGAAGGGTGAAGTGATCGCCGCCTTCCCGAAGGAAGAGCGCGTGGTCGTGCAGGGCGTCAACGTGGTCAAGCGCCATCAGCGCCAGACCCCGGCCACGCCCGGCGGCATCGTCGAGAAGGAGGCGCCGATCCACGTCTCCAACGTCGCCCACGTCGATCCCAAGGACGGCAAGGCCACCCGTATCGGCCACAAGATCCTCGAGGACGGCCGCAAGGTCCGCATCGCCCGCCGCTCCGGCGAAGTGATCGACCGGTAAGGGGAGGGACCAGACATGGCACGTTTGCGCACTCATTACGAAAAGGTCGTCCGTCCCGCCCTGCAGTCGCAGTTCTCTTACCGGAACCCGATGCAGGTGCCGAAGCTCGAGAAGATCGTCATCAACATGGGCGTCGGTGAAGCCGCCCAGGATGCGAAGAAGATCGAGTCGGCGGTGGCCGAGCTGACCCTGATCGCCGGCCAGAAGCCGGTGGTGACCCGGGCCAAGACCTCGATCGCGCAGTTCAAGCTGCGCGAGGGTCAGGTGGTCGGCTGCAAGGTCACCCTGCGGGCGGACCGGATGTACGAATTCCTCGACCGCCTGATCAACATCGCCCTGCCGCGTGTCCGCGATTTCCGCGGCGTGCCGGCCAAGAGCTTCGACGGGCGCGGCAACTACGCCCTTGGGCTCAAGGAACAGATCATCTTCCCGGAAATCAATTACGACCGGGTCGAGACCATCCGGGGCATGGACATCATCTTCGTCACCACGGCCAAGTCCAACGAGGAAGCCAAGGCGCTCCTCAAGGGCTTCGACATGCCGTTCGTGGCCTGAGGGAGGTTTGGGGAATGTCTAAAGTGAGCTCGGTCGAGCGCAACAAGAAGCGCGAGCGGATGGCGAAGCAGTTCGCCGCCCGCCGCGAGCGCCTCAAGGCGGTCGCCAACAACCGCGAGGCCAGCCCCGAGGAACGGTTCGAAGCCTCCCTCAAGCTGGCGACCCTGCCCCGCAACTCGTCGAAGACCCGCGTGCGCCTGCGCTGCGAAGTCACCGGCCGGTCGCGCGGCAACTATCGCAAGTTCAAACTGTGCCGGAACAAGCTCCGCGAGCTCGCCTCGCAGGGGCAGATCCCCGGCATGGTCAAGTCCAGCTGGTAAGGGAGGGCGAGCCATGTCCATGTCCGATCCTCTCGGCGATATGCTGACCCGCATCCGTAACGGGCAGCGGGCGCACAAGACCGCCGTCAATGCGCCGGCCTCGTCGCTGCGGGCCAATGTCCTCGACGTCCTGGTGCGCGAGGGTTACATCCGCGGTTACAGCCGCGTCGACATCCGTCCCGGTGTGGCGGAACTGTCGATCGAACTGAAGTACCACGAAGGTCAGCCGGTGATCCGGGAGATCTCGCGCGTGTCCAAGCCGGGCCGCCGGGTCTATTCCAAGATCGCCGACCTTCGCCGCGTCGCCAACGGGCTGGGGATTTCGATCCTCTCGACCCCGCGCGGCGTGATGTCCGACGCCGAGGCCCGCGCCAGCAACGTCGGCGGCGAAGTCCTCTGCGAAGTGTTCTAATCGGAGGCTCTCAACAATGTCGCGTGTCGGTAAATATCCGGTCACGGTGCCGTCGGGGGTCACGGTTCAGATCACCGGCGCCAACCTGACCGTCAAGGGCAAGCTCGGCGAGTCCGAGCTGGTCATCCGGGACGACGTCGAGGTCACCCTCGACGGCAACCTGGTGTGGGTCAAGCCGAAGAACGAGTCGAAGCCGGCTCGGATGATGTGGGGGACCACCCGCGCCCTGATCAACAACATGGTCAAGGGCGTGTCGGAAGGCTTCACCGTCAACCTCGAAATCAACGGCGTCGGTTACCGCGCCGCGGTCGAGGGCAAGACCCTGAAGCTGGCCCTCGGCTATTCGCACGATGTCAATTATCCGATCCCGGAAGGCATCACCATGAAGTGCGACAAGCCGACCGCCATCTCGATCAGCGGGCGCGATCGTCAGATCGTCGGCCAGATCGCGGCGGAAATCCGCGCCTTCCGTGGTCCCGAGCCCTACAAGGGCAAGGGTATCAAGTACGAAACCGAGACCATCCTTCGTAAGGAAGGCAAGAAGAAGTAAGGGGCACCGCCATGATGACGCCGAAGGAATTGTTCGAGCGCCGCAAGCGGCGCGTCCGTCAGGCCCTCAAGGCGAAGAGCCACGGCCGGTTGCGGCTGTCGGTCCATCGTTCGGGCCAGAACATCTATGCCCAGGTGATCGACGACGAGCGGGGGGTCACCCTCGCTTCCGCCTCCAGCCTGGAGAAGTCGCTGAGGGAGACGTTGAAGACCGGGGCCGACAAGTCGGCCGCGGCCGCCGTCGGCAAGCTGATTGCCGAACGCGCGGTGGCGGCCGGCATCACCGAGGTGGTGTTCGACCGCGGCGGCTACATCTACCACGGTCGGGTCAAGGCCCTGGCCGACGCGGCCCGCGAAGGCGGCCTGTCTTTCTGAGGATGATGAGCAATGGCACGTACTCCCAATTCTGACCGGCCCGAGCGCGGTCGCGGTGGTGAGCGCGGCGAGCGCGGCGATCGGGCCCGTGGCCGCGGCGGCGAGCAGTCCCCGCGTGAGCGCGAGGAATCCGAATTCGTCGACAAGCTGGTTCACATCAACCGCGTCGCCAAGGTGGTGAAGGGTGGCCGTCGCTTCGCCTTCGCCGCCCTGGTGGTGGTCGGTGACGCCAAGGGTCGCGTCGGCTACGGCTCGGGCAAGGCCCGCGAAGTGCCGGAAGCGATCCGCAAGGCGACCGAACAGGCCAAGCGCAACATGATCAAGATCGCGCTGCGCGAAGGCCGCACCCTGCATCATGACTCGTATGGCCATTTCGGGGCCGGCCGGGTCGTGCTGCGGGCGGCGCCCGCCGGTACCGGCATCATCGCCGGCGGCCCGATGCGCGCCGTGTTCGAGACCATGGGCGTCCAGGACGTCGTGGCCAAGTGCCTCGGCACCTCGAACCCGCACAACATGATCAAGGCGACCTTCGCCGCCCTGACCGCGATGGCGTCGCCGCGCAGCGTCGCCGCCAAGCGGGGCAAGAAGGTCGGTGACATCATCGGCCGGCGCGACGGCACCGCCGCCGCCGCCGCCGCCACCGCGTAAGGGAGAGGGACCATGTCCGGCAAGACCGTGAAGGTGACCCAGACCCACAGCCCGATCGGCCGTCCGGCCGACCAGCGGGCCACCCTGGTGGGGCTGGGGCTCAACAAGGTGAATCGGACCCGCGAACTGGAAGACACCCCGGCGGTGCGCGGCATGATCGCCAAGGTCCGCCATCTGGTGCGGGTCGAGGAGTAGGCGCTCCGGGGCCCGGGCGGCATTCCCGCCCGGGCCTTCCGGATCACCACGAGGAAAAGACGATGAAGCTGAACGAAATTCGCGACAATCCGGGCGCCCGCCACGTTTCCAAGCGCCTCGGCCGCGGCATCGGCTCGGGCAAGGGCAAGACCTCCGGCAAGGGCGTCAAGGGTCAGACCTCCCGCACCGGCGTCGCCATCAACGGGTTCGAAGGCGGCCAGATGCCGATCTACCGGCGCCTGCCGAAGCGCGGCTTCAAGGTGCCGTTCGCGCTCGAATTCTCCGAGATCAATCTCGGCCGTCTCCAGGCCGCGATCGATGCCGGCAAGATCGACGCCAGCCAGCCGATCGACGCCGCCAAGCTCCAGGCCGCCGGCCTGATCGGCAAGATCCTGGACGGCGTTCGCCTGCTCGGCCGTGGCGCCCTGACCGCCAAGGTCACCCTGACCGTCGCCGGTGCCTCGGCCTCGGCCAAGGAAGCGGTCGAGAAGGCCGGCGGCACCCTGGTGATCCAGGCGCCGAAGAAGGCCGCTCCGGTCGCCGCCGAAGCCTAAGGCGCCTTCGGGTTTAGCAGCGCGAGGGGGGGCGTCGTCCGGCGCCGCCCCTTTCGCCTGCCCGCCGTCCGCCGCCGGGCCGCCGCCCGGATCCGCCGCCTGGCGCCGTCCTGGGCGCGCGATGTCCCGGACCCCTTATTTTCCGTCCTCGAAAACAAGGGGCCTCCCGGTTCGGCATCGCCGAAAGGGGGTGGTGGTCGGGGCGCGGATGGCGTAAACGAAAGCGACGATCGACCCCGAATCTTTCGCACCGGGAGTAACGCATGGTCTCCGCTGCCGAGCAGCTCGCCTCCAACCTCAATTTCGGCGTGTTCGCCAAGGCCACCGATCTCAAGAAACGGATCTGGTTCACCCTGGGCGCGCTGGTGGTGTACCGCCTGGGCACCTGGATCCCCCTGCCTGGGGTCGATCCGCACATCCTGGGCGAGCTGTTCAAGCAGAACGGCGGCGGCATCCTCGGCATGTTCGACATGCTGGCCGGCGGCGCGTTGCATCGCATGACGATCTTCGCGCTCAACATCATGCCCTACATCACCGCCTCGATCATCATTCAGCTGATGACCTCGGTGGTGCCCTCGCTCGAATCGATGAAGAAGGAAGGCGAGTCCGGGCGCAAGAAGATCAACCAGTACACCCGCTATCTGACCCTGGTGATCGCCACCGCCCAGGCCTACGGCATGGCGGTCGGACTGGAGAGCATGCACGGCCCGGCCGGGTCGGCGGTGTTCATGGACAGCCATCTGCTGTTCCGCTTCTCGGCGGTGTGCACCCTGGTCGGCGGCACCCTGTTCCTGATGTGGCTGGGCGAGCAGATCACCGCGCGCGGCATCGGTCAGGGCACCTCGCTGATCATCATGGCCGGCATCGTCGCCGAACTGCCGGCGGCGATCGGCAGCACCCTCGAGCTGGGCCGCACCGGCGCGCTGCCGGTGCTGCTGATCCTCGGCATCCTGGCGATGGTGGTGGCGGTGATCGCCTTCATCGTGTTCCTCGAGCGCGCCCAGCGCCGGATCATCGTCCAGTATCCGAAGCGTCAGGTCGGCAACAAGATGTATGGCGGCGAGGCCTCGCATCTGCCGCTCAAGGTCAACACCTCGGGCGTGATCCCGCCGATCTTCGCCAGCTCGATCCTGCTGATGCCGGCGACGGTGGCCCAGCTGGCCGCCCAGGGCGGGCCGGACTGGCTGGTGGCGGCCAGTTCGCTGATCGGCCACGGCCAGCCGCTCTACATCGCGCTGTACGTCGCCCTGATCGTGTTCTTCGCCTTCTTCTACACCTCGATCGTGTTCAACCCGGTCGATACCGCCGACAACATGAAGAAGTATGGCGGCTTCATCCCCGGCTACCGTCCGGGCAAGGCCACCGCCGACTTCCTCGATTACGTGCTGACCCGCCTCACCGTGATCGGCGCGGCCTATCTCGCCGCCTTGTCGGTGCTGCCCGAGATCCTGATCTCGAAATTCTCGCTGCCGTTCTATTTCGGCGGCACCAGCCTGCTGATCGTGGTGTCGGTGACGATGGACACGGTGGCGCAGATCCAGTCCCACCTGCTGGCGCACCAGTACGAGGGCCTGATCAAGAAGGCGCGGCTGCGCAGCAGCCGCCGATAATGGCTCGGCGGCGGCGCTCGGGCGCCGCCGCCGGCAGCAACCAAGTGGGGAGGGAGGCTCGAATGGACATCATCCTGCTGGGGCCGCCGGGTGGCGGCAAGGGAACCCAGGCCAAGCGCCTGCAGGAGCGTTACGGCCTGATCCAGCTTTCGACCGGTGACATGCTGCGTGCCGCCGTCGCCGCCGGCACCGAGGTCGGCAAGCGCGCCAAGGCGGTGATGGATGCCGGCCAGCTGGTGTCGGACGAGATCGTGATCGCCATCATCGACGAGCGGCTCGACCAGCCCGACGTCGCCTGGGGCGCCACCTTCGACGGCTTCCCCCGCACCGTGGCCCAGGCCGAGGCGCTCGACGCCCTGCTGGCCCGGCGCGGCCGCCGCATCGCCGCGGCGATCGAGATCCGCGTTCCCGACGATTACATCGTCGAGCGCATCACCGGCCGCTTCACCTGTGCCAAGTGCGGCGCCGGCTATCACGACAAGTTCCAGCAGCCGAAGGCCGAGGGGGTGTGCGACCAGTGCGGCGGCACCGACTTCGTCCGTCGCCCCGACGATTCGGTCGAGACGGTGACCAAGCGGCTGGAGACCTATCATGCCCAGACCGCGCCGCTGCTGCCGTTCTATCAGGCGCAGGGCAAGCTGGTCGCGGTCGACGGCACCCAGGAGATCGAGGCGGTGACCCGGTCGCTTCAGGCGATCCTCGACCGTCCCGCCTGATCGGGCGAGGGGAGGGCCGGGCGAGGATCCGGCCCCCTTTGGCCAAGCTTGGACCGCCGGCGGGCCCGGTCGGTTTCGAGCGGCGAGACGGTTGACTTTTTTCCGTGTCGCCCTATAATCCCGCACCTTCGGTTTTCCCGCCCTGGGAAAGGCCTTGGGCTGCGTTTTGTCGCTAACAGCTCCGGGCGGGTGTGTCCTGGCGCGGATTTATCTGGTGAAGGAGTAACCAGCTTTGGCTCGTATCGCTGGCGTCAATATTCCGACGAACAAGCGCGTCGTCATCGCGTTGACCTACATTCACGGTATCGGCCGGTCCAAGGCCATCGAAATCACCACCACGCTGGGCATCCCGGAGGATCGTCGCGTCAATCAGCTGAGCGACGACGAGGTTCTCAAGATCCGTGAGCTGATCGACCGCGACTTCCAGGTCGAGGGCGATCTGCGCCGCGCCGTGGCGATGAACATCAAACGTCTGATGGACCTCGGCTGCTATCGCGGCCTGCGCCACCGTCGCGGCCTGCCGGTCCGCGGCCAGCGCACCCACACGAATGCCCGTACCCGCAAGGGTCCGGCCAAGCCGATCGCCGGCAAGAAGAAAGTGACGAAGTAAGGAATACCTCAGATGGCAAAGCCTGCTGTCGCCGCGCGTCCCCGTCGTCGCGAGCGCAAGAACATCACTTCGGGCGTGGCGCATGTCAACGCGACGTTCAACAACACCATGATCACCATCACCGACGCCCAGGGCAACACCATTTCCTGGTCTTCGGCGGGGATGCAGGGCTTCAAGGGCTCCCGCAAATCCACCCCCTACGCCGCCCAGGTCGCGGCCGAGGATGCCGGCCGCAAGGCGTCGGAACACGGCATGCGCACCCTCGAGGTCGAGGTGAAGGGCCCGGGCGCCGGCCGCGAATCCGCGCTGCGCGCCCTGCAGGCGGTGGGCTTCCAGATCACGTCGATCCGCGACGTCACGCCGATCCCGCACAACGGGTGCCGGCCGCGCAAGCGTCGCCGCGTCTGATCGGGTCACTATACGGAACCTGCGCCGCCGGGTCGCCGCTCCCTGTGGGAGTGGCGACCCGGCGGCAGCGTCGTTCCGGTCCCCCCTCCCTGATCCCAGCATGAGGTCACGCTCGTGATTCAGAAGAACTGGCAGGAACTGATTAAGCCGAGCAAGCTCAGCATCGAGCCGGGCGCCGATCCGCGGCGTGTCGCGGTGGTGGTGGCCGAGCCGCTCGAACGCGGCTTCGGCATGACGCTCGGCAATTCGCTGCGGCGGGTGCTGCTGTCGTCGCTGCAAGGGGCGGCCGTCACCGCGATCCAGATCGAAGGCGTGCTGCACGAATTCTCGTCGATCCCCGGCGTGCGGGAAGATGTCACCGACATCATCCTCAACATCAAGACGATGGGGCTCCGCATGCATGGCGAGGGCCCGAAGCGGATGCATCTGCGCGCCACCGGCCCGGGCGAGGTCAAGGCCGGCATGATCGAGGTCGGTCACGACATCGAGATCATGGATCCCGATCTGGTTCTCTGCACCCTCGACAACGGCGCCCAGCTCAACGTCGAATTCACCGTCGAGACCGGCAAGGGCTATGTCCCGGCGTCGCAGAACCGTCCCGAGGATTCGCCGATCGGCCTCATTCCGATCGACGCGATCTTCTCGCCGATCCGCCGCGTCGCCTACAAGGTCGAGAACACCCGCGTCGGCCAGGTCACCGATTATGACAAGCTGTCGCTGACGATCGAGACCAACGGCTCGGTGACCCCCGAGGATTCGGTGGCGCTGGCCGCCCGCATCCTGCAGGACCAGCTTCAGCTCTTCATCAATTTCGAGGAGCCGACCCAGGTGGTCGAGGAAGAGAAGCGCGACGAGCTTCCCTTCAACAAGAACCTGCTGCGCAAGGTCGACGAGCTCGAACTGTCGGTCCGTTCGGCCAACTGCCTGAAGAACGACAACATCATCTATATCGGCGATCTGGTCCAGAAGACCGAGGCCGAGATGCTCCGCACCCCGAATTTCGGGCGCAAGTCCTTGAACGAGATCAAGGAAGTGCTGGCGCAGATGGGCCTCCATCTCGGCATGGAGATCCCCAACTGGCCGCCCGAGAACATCGAGGAGCTGGCCAAGAAGCTCGAGGAGCCCTACTGAGGCGCTCCCCCCTGATCCGGGCGCCGGCCCCCGGTCCGCTTGCGGACCCGTGCGGCCGGCGCCCGTTCATCTGTCCCTGAGGGTCATCCCGACCCGTCCCGGCCGTTCACGCCCGCGTCCTGCGGGGTGGCGTCCCGGTCCCACCATCGGTCTCGCCCGGCGAGGCCCAGGCGACGAGGAGAGTTTTCAATGCGTCATGGTATGTCCGGCCGCAAGCTGAACCGCGACAGTTCGGCCCGCAAGGCCCTGTTCGTCAGCCTGTCGAACGCCTTGCTGAAGCACGAGCAGATCCGCACCACCCTGCCCAAGGCCAAGGATCTCCGCCCGATCGTCGAGCGGCTGATCACCCTGGGCAAGCGCGGTGACCTGCATGCCCGCCGTCAGGCTTATGCCTTCCTGCGCGATGACAAGGTGGTCGCCAAGCTGTTCGCGGTGATCGGCCCGCGCTATCAGGCCCGCAACGGCGGTTACACCCGCGTGCTGAAGGCCGGCTTCCGCTACGGCGACTGCGCCGCGATGGCGATCATCGAGCTGGTCGACCGCGATCCGGCCGCCAAGGGCACCGATTCCGGCCCGACCGCCGAGAAGGCCAGCGAAGAGTCGGAAGACTAACGCTTCCCACCCGGGGGCGCCCCGCGGCGCTCCCGGGCCTCTTTCATTCCCGCCTCGTCCTGTCCCCCGCCGGCCCCTGCCGCGCGGGCTTTGTCACGTCTGCGTCACGGTTCTTGACAAGGGGGGCGGACCGCGCAATACTATAGGCGTGATGAAGAGGAAAGGAACCCAAGACTTCGCGAAGTAGAGTGCTCATCTTGCTAATGAACCTCACCACGTATGTGGGCTCCACTCAAGAGGAGGAGGACATAGTCAAGGAAAATACTCCACCGGGTCAAGTGTAGGGTGTCTGCAGGAATGACACCAGTCTTTCACATCACTGAATACAATGCGTCGGCGTTCCAGCCGAATCCATAGGGTCCAAAGACCTGTGACAACAGTCACCAGCCCCGCGGTGAGCCAGCCTCCCGCGGGGCTTCGACTGTCTGGCGGCCGCGTCCGGGCCGGCCTTGCGGCAGGGCAGGGCACGCCCGGTTTTCCCTACCGGCACCGGTGGACAGCGGCGGGCGGGTGACGGATGATCGGGACGGTTGCCGCTTCCTCGGAAGGACACGTCCATGACTCCCCCTGATCACGCTCCCCCTGCCACCCCCCTGGTCGCTCTCGCCACCCGGGCGTTTCACCGGCTCGAAACCATTGCCTACATCGTGCTCGGGCTGATGCTGGCGGTGGCGATCCTGATCGGGATCGGCACCGCCGGCCAGGCCCTGTTCGGGGCGGTCGCCGAGTTCGGCCAGGTTGAGCATCTGATCGTCGCCATCGACCGCCTGCTGTTCGTGCTGATGATCGTCGAGATCCTCCACACCGTGCGCGAATCCTTCCGCTCCGGCTCGCTGGTGGCCGAGCCGTTCCTGGTGGTCGGCCTGATCGCCTCGATCCGGCGCATCCTCTCGATCACCCTGCAATCCTCCCAGGTCACCGAGGGCGGCAAATGGACCCCGGAGCATCAGGCCTATCTCCAGTCCACCATGATCGAACTGGTGATCCTGGGCGGGCTGATCCTGGTGATGGTCGTCTCGATCTGTTTCCTCAAATACAGCCGGCGTCGGGACCAGCCGCCGGGCGGCTGAGGCCGGCCGGCCCATGCTTCCGGCCGGTGCGGCGGGGGTTGCGTGCCTTCCCTCGCTGCGCCGATACTGCCGCCGCGCCTGGCGGGTCGGCAGCCCCGCCGGGGCACCAGGGGTGGACGCTGCCGAAGGATCCGACCCGATGTTGTTCGCTGAACTGTTTCATCCGCTGGTCGCGCGCGTCACGCTCGGCCTGTTTGCCCTGATCTGGGGCGCCGCCGTCGCCGCCGGCCTGTTCGCCGACACCGAACTGATGGTGTTCATCAAGGAAGTGGCGGTGTGGTCTCTGTTCCTGCTGGTGCCGGCGGCGATGCTGACCGCCGCCACCGGCCTGCGCCTCGGCTATGGCCGGCCCGGCCCGATCACCGCGCGCAAGCGGCGCCGGCTGCGGCTGATCGTCGCCGTCGCGGTGGTGGTGCTGTTGCCGGCGACCCTTGCCCTCGATGCCCTGGTCCAGCAGGGTCAGGCCGGCTCGACCCTGTTCCTCGTCCTGCAGGGGGTCGAACTGATCGCCGGTCTGCTCACCCTGGGTCTGATGGTCGTCAGCGTGCGCGACGGTCTGCTGGCCAAGCGCGAGGCCCGGGCGGCCGCGTCGCCGGGCGTCTGAGGCCAAGGGCCGCGCCTGGGATAATACCTGCGTTTCTGGCGGGGCTGCCGCCCCGCCACCCCGCCTGGGGGCTGGCGCCCCCAGACCCTCCCTTTTCCTCTTCTCTAGAACCGGCTCGGCGCGTCTCCCGCGCCGCGTGCGCACGGCTTTGATCCGCCCTGGGAGTATTGGCCTAGGGTGATTGGCCTATGCGCTCTATTCACTTATGCAGCAAACCAACCCGTGTCTGGACAGATATCCTACGAAGGGTATTATCAAGGCACAGAACTGCCATGCCATGGGACATATCTCTATTGCCACGGAGGGTCCGGGCATCGCGTCGAGGGGCGCCGGGCGCGCGCGGAAAACGGGGGGGACCACAACCAGAATGTCAGGACGGTAAGTCGATGCGGACGTAATTCCGGTCAAGCAAGGAGCTGGACATGAAGAACATCGTGCAATGGGCGGGAATTTGTGCGGCGGCGACCATGGCTGCCTGCGCGCTTCCTGATGAAGTCGCCGACGTCCAGGATGTCCTGGGGTCCCGTGCCGAAAGCGGCACGCCGTTCACCCGGGCGCTGTTCCAGGAATATCAAGCCTACACCCGTTCGGAAGTTCAGAGCGAGGTCGAGTGGGTCGATGCCGCCGCCACCGCCCGCAAGGCGCAGCGCGTCGCCGCCGGCGAGGTGGTGGCGCCCGAGGATCCGGCCGGATGGTCGGTGCCGGCGGCGCGGCGACCGGAGCTGGCTGCGGCGCACGAGCGCCTGTTGGGCTATCTCGCCGGCGGCGCCGCCGACCGGGTGCCGGCGGCCACCGCCAAGGTGCAGGTGGCGTTCGATTGCTGGCTGGAGCAGGAATCCGAGGGGCGGCCCAACGGTTCGTGCCGCTCGACCTTCCTCGCCCATGAGCCGATCCTCAAGCAGGCCCGCGCCAAGGGCGAGCAGGTCGCCGAGGCCCAGCGCCGCTATGTGGTGACCTTCGCGCTCGGCTCGGCCGAACTGACCCCGCAGGCGGCCCAGACCGTCGCCGAGGCGGCGGCGGCCCAGGCCCAGTTGCGCGCCCCGTTCGTCGCGGTGGCCGGCTATACCGACACGGTGGGCTCGGCCGACCTCAATCTGCGGCTGGCGCGCCAGCGGGCCGACGTCGTCGCCGCCGAACTGGTGCGCAAGGGCGTGCCGCCCGGGCTGATCAGCGAGGATGCCCTGGGCGAAAGCCATCTCGCCGTTGCCACCGGCGCCAACGTCGCCGAGCAGCGCAACCGCCGGGTCGAGATCGCCCTGGCCGGTCTGGCCTGGGGCCGGGGCGGCTATGGCGGCTATGCCTATGGCGATCGCGGCTACGGCTACGGCTGGGGCGGCCATGGCTGGGGCGGCTACGGCTATCACGGCTATGCGGTGTTCTTCGCCACCGGGTCGAGCCGGCTGACCTCGGATTCGGTCGAGCGGCTGAAGCAGGTGGTGGCCGACCAGAAGGCGCTCAATCCCAAGGTGGTGCGGGTGGTCGGCTTCACCGATCGCACCGGGTCGCCCGTCGCCAATGCCCGCCTCGCCGATGCCCGCGCCCGCGCGGTGGCGGCCGAGCTGTCGCGGCTGGGGGGCAGTGCCGCCGTGACCGAGTCCCGCGCCGGGTCCGGTTGGGGGCCGTCCGACAACGGGCATGCCCGCCGCGTCGAGATCCTGTTCGACTACTGATCCTTCCGGCAGGCGGCCGCCGCTCACCGGGCGCGCGCCCCCGCCGAACAAGAGATGTGGGAGAAGACCAATGAACAATTTTCGCATCACCGCGCTGATCGCCTGCGCGCTGCCCACCCTCGGAGGCTGCGCCGGCGGGCATTTCGCCAGCGAGGCCAAGCCGGTCAATCTGGTCCCCCCGGCCGAGTTGCGCGATGCGGTGCCGGCCGCCGGCTATCAGAACGATCTGACCGCCCTGGTCGGCACCATCGCCGTCTACAACCGCCAGGAACGGTCGCTCCAGGTGCTGGAGCCGATCGCCAATCCCTATGATCCGCGCACCCGTCCGGTGGTCGAGACGGTCAATCAGGTGCTGTATTCCTCGCTGGTCGATCCGAGCCTCCAGACCGATGTTCCGCTGATCACCGGCGCCCTCGGCGAGGCCGGCGGCCAGACGCTGGAAGTCACCGTCACCGACGAGGCCCACGCGATGGTGCCGGGCTACTCGGTCAGCCTGATCAACCATCTTGGCAGCCGCTATCACCCCACCAGCGACAACGAGCAGATCGTCTATGTCACCGAGGCGTGGCAGCGCCGCTTCAGCGCCGCCCTGCTGACCGGGACCGAGCACAGCCTGTGGAGCGCCAACAAGGGGGTCGACGTCTATAACGGCAAGACCTACCTGCGCACCCAGGGCTTCAAGGACGGCCGCTTCCTGACGGTGTCGGTGGTGCCGTTCTCGCGCAGCGGCGACGGTCCGGCCACCCTGGCCACCGAACCCCTGCCGACCTCGGCGGTGGCCAAGATCAAGCCGATGATCGACAATCCGGTCGCCTACACCTGGCACGGCCCGGACCAGTGGTATCGCGGCTATGGCGGTGGCTATGGCGGCGGCTATGGCTACGGTTACGGCCCCGGCTGGGGCGGGCCGGCGCGCTAGGAGCGGATCGCGCCAGGATCGCAGGATCCTGGAGAGTGAATCCGCTCTGGCGGGCGGAACGGGTGTGTGCCGAGAGGCTCTGCCTCTCGGCGCTCTCCGCGCCGGGCCAGGGGCCCGGCGGACCCGCTTCAGCCGTGGCGGTCGGGCGCGGCGTCGCGTCCCTGGCCCGGCCACAGCAGCGACGCCACCACCCCAAGCGCCAGGGTGCCGAGCACGATCAGCAGGCTGACCTGCGGGTCGATGTGGAGGAAATCCCACCCGAACACATGTTCGCCCGCCTGGAGCGTCAGCTTGAAGGCGATGAAGAACAGCAGCGCGATCACCGCCTTTTCCAGGTGGACCAGATAGCGGGTCAGCGCCGCCAGCACGAAATAGAGCGAGCGCAGGCCGAGGATGGCGAAGATCATCGCGGCATAGACCAGCAGCGGCTCCTGCGTCACCGCGATCACCGCCGGCACCGAATCGAACGCGAACATCAGGTCGGAGGCCTCGATCGCCATCAGGCAGAGGAAGGCCGGGGTGGCGAACAGCCGGGCCTTGCCCAGGGCGCCGAGCGACGGATCGGCCTCGGCCAGCCGGGTGACCGTGGCGCGGGAGACGAAGAAGCGCTCGCCGTGCAGGCGGGGGAAGATCGGCATCACCCGCCCGGTCAGCCGCACCGCCCAATGGGTCGAATAATCGGCGATCTCCTCGGCATGGCCACGGGCGGTCAGCATCTTGCAGGCCGACCACGCCACGATCGCGGCGAAGATGAAGCCGACCCACGGCGTCAGCAGGAACAGCCCGGTGCCGGCGGCGACGAACAGGGCGCGGAAGATCAGCGCGCCGAGGATGCCCCAATAGAGGATGCGGTGCTGCAACGCGCCCTTGATGCCGAACGAGGCGAAGATCGCCATGAACACCATCATGTTGTCGATCGACAGCGATTTCTCCAGCGCCACGCCGGCGAGGTAGAGGTCGGCCCACTGCCGGTCGAACCGGATCCACAGATAGGCGTAGAACGCCAGCGCCAGCCCGACCCAGAAGCCCGACCACAGCGAGGCGTCGAGAACCGAGATCTCCTTGGCCTTGCGGTGGGCGAACAGGTCCATGAACAGGGAAAAGGCGATCACCAGCAGGAAGACGAGGATCGTCTCGGTCGGGAAGCCGAAATGGGTCATGGGGGTAAAAGCCTCGACGGAGCGGACGAAGGGGAAGAGAACGGCCGGCCCGGTTCCGCCGCCTCCCTCCGGCCGAAGAAAAGCGGCGCGCCGGTCGGGTCGGGCGGAAGTCGTCGGGCCGGAATGGAAAGTCTAGGGGAAAATACTTATCGGCGCCGGAGCAATCGTGACTGCTCCGGGGGTGGTCCGGGCCGGGCAAATCTGCGGCAAGGCCCGGAGACGAGTCAACCGCTATCGCGCCGGCCCGCCGCCGGGGCGGCGGGGCCGGATTCGTCGTCCACCCCTGTTATTCGGCCTAGCCGATTCATATCTCTGGTCGATAGGCATGATCTTCCTTTGAAGCGGGATCCCGATGATGACCGATACGACCGACGCCCCTCTGCTCTCCGCCGACGATGTGGTGATGATTGCCGATGACGAGGCGTTTTCGCGTTTCCTGACCGCCGAGCTGTTCGACCAGCTGGGCAAGCCGCAGATCATCGCCGCGCGTGACGGGCACGAGGCGATGGCGCTGCTGGCCGAGCCGGCGGCGGCGGAACTGCGGGTGGTGGTCCTCGATTTCAACATGCCGGGGGTCAACGGCATCGAGGTGCTGAAGGCGATCCGCAGCGGCGGGCTGGCGGTGGCGCATGACGTGATCGTGATGATGGTCACCGGCATCGATGTGCTGGTGCTGGTGGCGGCGGCGGTGGTGCTCGACGTCGATGCCTTCCTGTCCAAGCCGACCTCGGCGGCGGTGCTGCGGCGGCATCTGACCGAACTGTTCGGCAGCGAGCGCGACTGCCAGCCGGCCGAGCGCTATGCCGCGATCGACGTCGAATGGATGGTGGCGGGGGGGCTGATCGACACCAACCTCGGCCCGGGCGAGGCGGTCGAACTGGCCGATCTGCGCGAGGGGATGGTGATCGCGCGCAACCTGCTTGACCCGTCGGGCGGGCTGGTGGTGGCGGCCGGCACCCGGGTGACGGCGCGCCTGCTGCGGCTGCTGCACTGGCTGGCCGACGCCGGGGTCAAGCTCGACGGGCTGCGGGTGGTCCGCCCCTGCTGACGGGGTCGGCTCAGGCCAGCGGCGGCAGACGGGCCTGCAACGCGGCGGGCAGCAGGCTGACCACCGGGCGGCGGGCGCGCTGCCAGAACGCCGACAGCATCAGCAGGGCCGAACCGATCAGCAACGCGGCCAGCGCCCAGGTCGCGCCCGGGGTGCCGGCGGCCTTGAACAGCGTGCCGATGGCGTAGAACACATAGATCAGGGCCGACACCAGCAGGGCGCGGCGGTCCACCGCCAGGGCGACGGCGGCGAGGCCGAGATAGGTGGCGAGGGCGATCGCGGCGGCGCCGGTCTCGGCCCCCTCGGCGTCGAGCACACCGAGGCTGGCGAAAATCGGATGGACGATCAGCGGCGCGGCGCCGAGATGGAGCCAGAAGGCGACGTCGGAGCGGCGGGTGACCCGCAGCCGGTCGCGCCCGTCCCACCACATCGCCAGGGCGAAGGTGGCGAGGCCGCCGGTGAACAGCAGCGGCAACGCCATGCCCGCGTGGCGCAGCGCGGGGAACAGCGACAGCAGCAGGATGGCGATGGACAGCAGGACCGCGCCGGTGCCGGCGGCGAAGGTGATCGGCACCATGAAGCGGCGCCAGTGCAGCCAGGCGGCGCCGGCGGTCAGCGCGGCGCAGCCGGCCAGCCGCAGGTCGGGATTGTCGAACCAGTCGGCGGCGGTCGGGGCGACCAGTCCGGCGGCGGCGGTGAACACCCCGCCGACGAAGCCGAGCAGCAGCAGGATACTGGGCAGGGCCATCCGGCGGCGGCGGGTGAAGATCTCGGCCAGGCCCCAACTGAGGGCGGCGACGGCCAGCCCGCCGCCACCGGGCAGGACCCGCCCGCCCAGCCAGCCGGCGGCGACCAGCATCAGCAGGGCGGCGATGGCGACGAAGATGTCATTGAAGCCGGACAGCAGCCGGAAATGCTCCTCGTCGGCGGCCGGCCCGGCGCGATGCTGGGCGGTAAAGCTGCGCAGGGCGGTTGCCGCCTCGGGGGTCAGCACCCCGGCGGCGACCGCCGCGTCGATGTCGCTTTCGGTGTACATCCGCCCGCGCCGCTCCATGCCGATGGGGAAATCCGCCCGAAAGTGAGCCAGCCGGCCGGCGCGGTCAAGCGCGGCGGGTGCCGCTCGGCTCTCAGCGCAGAATCTCGGCCATTACGGCCAGCAGGCTGGCCCTGGCCTTCTCCCCGTTCGACAACGTCGCCGCCAGCACCACTTCTTCGGCAATACATTCGAAGGTCTCGTCATGAAAGGCGAACACGAAATGCCGGTACCGGTCGTAGCGGCGCGGGTCATGCCGGGGATGGACGCGGTTGAGCCGCTCCAGGGCACGACACCAGGAGGAATGGCGGACCTCGTACACCCCACCGGGCGTCAAACCGCGTTGTGCCAGCGGATGCCCCCGCCAGCTCTCCTCGTTCGGCGGACCGAAGAAATGGGCGAGCGAGTGAGGAAAGCGCAGCACCGCCAGTTCCTCGCCACCCGGGGCGATTTCGTAGCCCAGCATAAGGTGTTGGTCATCGGCCAGGATCAGCGGCATTGGCGCTCCCGACGCCGGCAGGGGAAGGTCCTCGATTTCGACGATCTCGTCTTTACCGTCAACCGCGTACATCATGCCTCGCCTTTTGCCGCCGAACCGACCTTCAGTCTGCCGTGGTCGGCGCTCCCGGTCAAAGGCCCCCCCTGGGCGCCGTATCCGGAGCCAATACCCCTAGCTATTTTGAGTCATTACAAAACAATCACCTTCACTCCACCTGATGGTAAGGCGGGGTGGGGCAGGATGTTTCTCATCGGACAGACGATACCCCCGGATAAGGGCGAGCTTGAACTCCCCGCCCCGACACCGGATCAGCCATGTAGAAGTCAAAGCCCCGCACGCCCCACCCTCGTGCGGGGCTTTAACTTTGGGTCATCCTGGATCGGCCGGGATCTTTTCGTTCTCTGCGGGGCTGCCGCTCCGGCTCCGGAAAAGGCGAAGGCCCCAGCGGCTTAACCGCTGGGGCCTTCAATGGCGCGCCCGGAAAGACTCGAACTTCCAACCCTCAGATTCGTAGTCTGATGCTCTATCCAATTGAGCTACGGGCGCTCGGCCGGGCCGTGAGGTCCGGCGGGGAGGCGAAACCTAACCGTAACCGAGGGGGGGCGCAAGCCTTTTTTTGATCCTGCGGCATTAACAAAAAATCATCTGGCCTCCATCCTGCGGTAAAGGCCGGAGAGTCATCATCTTCACGACTCGACAGACAGTTTTCCCGGTCGAGGGGCGAGCCTGAACTCCCCGCCCGCAGACCGAAGCCAAATCGCCATACAAAGCCCCGCACGCCCCTCCCCGTGCGGGGTTTTTGGCGTCTGAAGTACGCGGTTACGGTTGGGGCCGTTCGCGGCAGGCGGCGGGCAGGGTCGCGGCGGTCAGCGAATCGAGATAGCAGGCGTTGATCCGGGCCCGGTCGGGCGTCAGCGCGTCGAGATAGGCCCACAGGATGGCCTTGGCTCCGGCGCGGTCGAGCCCGACCTTGGCCGGGGTCGGATCCGCGATCGAGCCGGCGCGGGCGATGCGGTCCCAGCCGGGCGGCGGCACGATCGACACCGCCGTCGAGGGGGTGTCGAGGTTCTTGTAGGTCCAGAAGCTCCAGCCGAAGCCGAACCGCTCGTTGAGGCGGCGGAATTCGTCGTTCCACTGGTCGGTCGCCTCGCCGGCCTCGCCGACCAGGACCGCCGCCTGATAACGGTTGGCGAAATTGATGTAGTCCTGGATCGCCTCCGGCCCGGTGGTCGACCAGAACTGATGGTAGACGTAAACCAGATTGGGCGCGAAGGGCGGGCCGAACACCCCGATGGTCTGGCCCCATTGCGGTGCCGGCAGGAACAGGATGTGGTCGGGATCGGCCGCGCGGATCGCGGCGGCGAGGCGGCGGTAGAACGGCTCCAGCGCCGGGTTGAGGGTGTCGAGGTCGCTGTAGGTCGAGATCGGCTCGTTGAGCAGCTCATAGCCGAGCACGGTCGGATCGCCGCGATAACGGCGGGCCAGTTCGACCCACAGCGCCTCGGTCCGCCGCTGTTCGCGCGGGACGTAGAACACCAGTGGATAGCCGACCCCGTCATCGTGATTGACCCCGGTCTGGCCGCCCGGGGCGGCGTGGAGGTCGATGATCACCCGCAGCCCTTCCGCGCGGCACCAGCCGATCACCCGGTCGAGCAGGGCCCAGCCCGGGCCGCCGAAGCTCGGCGGCTGGTCGGCATCGGCGCCGTAGGGGTCGTGCTGGTCGAGGAACAGGCCGTAATGCAACGGGATCCGCACCGTGTTGAAGCCGGCGCGGCGAATCAGGGCGATGTCGGCGCGGGTGACGTAGCGGTCGCGGAAGAGCCGCCAGAATTCGCGGGCGTCGTCGGGGCCGATCAGCGCCTCGATCACCCCGGCGATGGCGCGCGGCGATTTGTGGCGCTTGAACTTGAACATGTAGCCCTCGGGCATCAGCCAGTTGCCCAGGGCGATGCCGCGAATCGCGAACGGGGTGCCGTCGGCGGCGATCAGGTGGCGGCCCTCGACCGCGATCAGGCCGGCACCGGGATCGGGCGCGGGCGCGGCGGGGGCGGGCGCGGCCAGCCACAGCGGCAGGGCGGCGAGCGCGGCGAGGATGGCGCGGCGGGCGGGCCGGTGGGCCATGCGGGGCGGAACCTCCGGGGAATCGTCGCCGCCTTGGTAGGCTGTTCGCCGGCCGGGCGCAATGATATACCTCGTTCATGCCCAAAACCGGGGATCCCTTCGCGGGGCTGCCGCCCCGGCCCCACCCGGAGCGATGCTCCGGACCTCCTTCTTTTTTGTTGAGACTCAAAATGTTCCGGGGTCTGGGGCCTCAAGGCCCCAGCGGGCGCGGGCAGAGCCCGCAAATTCGGATTCTGGCGTAAACAGGGTATAAGACCCGCTCCGCGCCGCGAAGGGAACGCCGCCTTGCTCGAATGGAATGCCGTCTATCTGCTGCTCGCGGTGGCGCTGGTCGCCGTGCTGACCGAAAAAGCCCTGGTGATGCCGCTGCTCGCCCTGCTCGCCGCCACCGGGCTCTATGGGGTGATGCAGGGCGGGGCGCCGCCCTGGACCGCCGGCGAGTTCGGCATCGGCTTCGGTCAGGCCATCGCCGCCGCCGGCCTCGCCGTGGCGGTGGGGGCGATGCTGGCCGAATGGGCCGCCACCGCCGGGGCCGGGGCGTGGCTGGCGCCGCGTCTGTCGCCCCGGGCGCGTCAGGCCGGCATCGCTCTGTTCGGCCTGCTCGCCGGGCTGGGTGGCCAGCCGGTGGCGGCGCTGGCGATCCTGGCCCCGCTGCTGCGGGCGGCCGGCATCGCCCGCGCCCGGCTGACCCTGACCGCCACCGCCATGATCAACGCCGCTCAGGGCAGCCTGTTGCCGGCGCCGCTGCCGGTCGCCGCCCTGACCATCCTCGATGGTGACTGGCGGCGCGGTCTGCTGTTCGGCCTGCTCGCCGCTTTGGCCCAGGGTGCGGTCGGAATCCTGCTGGCCCGGCGCGGCCCGCCCGGCGCGGCGATGGCAGAGACGGCGGGGACGGCGGCGCCCCGGGCCCGTGCCGGCCTTGCCCTGCCGCTGCTGACCCTGGCCCTGATCGCCCTGCTGATCGCCCAGTCGCTCGGCCAGATCGCCGCCGAGCCGTTCGGCGGCGGCCCGATCCGCGAGAACCTGCTGGGGGCGGGGCGGCCGATGCTCCTGGCCTGGGTCGGGCTGGGCGGCGCGTTGCTGCTGTTCGGCGGCTGGCGGCGCGGCCTGCTGGGCGAAGACGGGCCGCTGGCCCGGGGCCTCGCCGTCAGTGCCGGGCTGGTGCTGACGATCGGAACCGCCGGTGGCTTCGGCATGATCCTGCACAATAGCGGGATGGCGGTGGTGGTGGCGGAAGCGGTGCCGCGCCTCGGCGCCGGCCTGCCGGCCGGTCTGGCCCTGGCGGTGCCGTTCCTGATCGCCCTGGTCAGCCGGGCCTTGCAGGGCTCGCCCCTGACCGCCACCCTGACCGCGGCGGGGATGATGCAGCCGCTGCTGGCCCCGCTCGGCCTCGGCGATGGCGACGGCCGCGTTCTGGCCGCGCTGGCGGTGGGGGCCGGCAGCATGGCGCTGCCCCATGTCAATGACGGCTATTTCTGGCTGGCCAACCATCTCGCCGGCTTCCGCGCCGCCGAGGGCCTGCGCCGGGTCAGCGGCGGCGCGCTGGTCCAGGCCCTGGCCGGTCTGGCGGTGCTGATGGCGCTGGCGGCGGCGCGGTAGCGGCCCCCCGTGCCGCGCGGGCATCTGACTGGTTGTGCATCATCCGACCTTCCCTTACCGTGGGAGGAGTTGAGCCATTCGAGGTGACCGATGCAACAGCTTTCCCCCGCCGCTCCCGTTCCCGCCGACAATGCCGCTCCCGCCGGCGAGGAGGCCGACGCGGTGGCGCGGGCGGCGCTCGACGCGGTGCGGCGGCTGGCGGTGCATTACGGCCTGTGGTTCGCCGGGGCGGTCGAGCGGTTCGGGATCGAGCCGGCGCTGGCGATGGAGCAGGAGGCCGGCGACCGGCTGCTGCCGATCCTGCTCGACCGACTGGGGCGGACGCTGGGCTTCGCCAGCCCGGACGGCCTGCCCGAGCCGCTGCTGCGGCTGGCGCCGGCCCAGCGGGAGGAACTGCTGCGCGCCCTGGCGGTGATCTGGCTGGCCGCCGACGGGGTGTGGTTCCAGGCGGTCGAACAGCGCGCCGGGATGGACGCGGCCAAGGCGGTCAATGACGGCTGCTGGTCGGCCTTTTCGCCGCTGGAGGCGGCACGGATCAAGGCGCTGGTGGGGCTGGAGGAGGGGGGCGGCCCGGCGGCGCTGGCCGAGGCGCTGCGCCACCGCCTTTACGCCGCGATCAACCGGCAGGAGATCGAGATCGAGCCCGACGGCAGCGTGGTGCTGTGGATGCGCGACTGCCGGGTGCAGTCGGCGCGGCGGCGCAAGGGCCTGCCCGATTATCCCTGCAAGTCGGCCGGGGTGGTCGAATATACCAGCTTCGCCCACACCATCGATCCCCGCCTCGAATGCAGTTGCATCGCCTGTCCGCCCGACCCCCATCCCGAAGGCTGGTATTGCGCGTGGCGCTTCCGCCTCGCCCCCTGACGGCGCCGCGTCTCCCCTCGGGTTGGGGGGGCCTGTCGCCTTCCTGTTCCCCCGTCGGGGATGTCATCGGGTGTTTGCCCGGTCTCAGGCCTTGACGCCCTGCCTTGTGTCTATTACCTTTGGTATAGTCCTGGGCAGGGGCGGCAGCGGCCGTCCCGCCGGGGGCGGGGAGTCCCCTGTACCATGACGACGATGTTGCCGACGCCGCCGTTTCCCGATGTCCTGACCGGGCTGCCCGGTCCCCGGAACGGCGGCGGGATGCGCCTGTCGCGTTTCCTGACCCGGTTGGTGGTGGTCAGCCTGCTGCCGGTGGTGGCGCTGGCGCTGTGGCTGTCCGCCGACCTGTTCTTCCATCACCAGGGCGAGGACCGGCGTCAGGCGCTGGGGCTGGCCGAGGATGTCGCGGCGGCGGTCGATCAATATCTGTCGGCACGGATCGGCGCCCTGACCATGCTGGCCGCCTCGCCCAACGCCGACCGGCCGGATTCGTGGCCGGCGCTGTATCGCGAGGCGGGCGAATTCCCCCGCAGCTTCGGCAGTCAGGTGGTGCTGGCCAGCGCCACCGAGCCGATGCGGATGCTGTTCAACACCCGGGTTCCGCTCGGCACGGCGCTGCCGCCGCTGCCGCTGCCGGCCGGGCGGTCGGCGGCGGTCGAGGCCCGCCGCCAGGGCCGGCCCGAGGTGGGAGACCTGTTCACCGGCCCGATCGCCAACCTGCCGCTGACCGGGGTGGCGGTGCCGGTGCTGCGCCAGGGGAAGGTCACCGCGATCCTGCTGACCACCCTCGAGGCCGCCGCGTTCCAGCAGATCCTCGACCAGATCCGGCTGCCGCCCGGCTGGGGCGTCGTCCTCGGCGACAGCGCCGGGGCGGAGATCGTTCGCCGTGGCGCGGCGGTGACGGGCGAGGACGAGGCGGTGCGCTTCACCGTTGCCACCGGGGTGGCGCCGTGGACCGCGACGGTGGCGATCCCCCAGGCTTTGTACTGGCGGTCGCTGCTGGGGGTGGTGGCGGTCTGCGCCGCCGGGGTTGCCCTGGTGACGCTGGTGGGCGGGCTGGTCGGCCTGTTCGCGGCGCGGCGGCTGTCGGCGACGATGGACTGGCTGGCGACCGCCCCGGCCGGGGCGCCGCCGCCGCTGCCGGTGGCCGAGGTGATCGCCGCCCGCGACCGGCTCGACCAGACCAACGCCCGCCTGCGCGAGAGCGAGGACCGCTTCCGCCGCATGTTCCTGCGCTCGCCGGTGCCGATGGCCTATGTCGAGCACGGCTCCGAGCGGGTGACGCTCAATGCCCGCTTCCGCGCGGTGTTCGGCTATGACGAGGACGACCTCGTCACCCTCGAGGCGTGGTGGACTCTGGCCTATCCCGATCCGGCGGTGCGCGACCGGGCCCAGGCCGCCTGGGCCGCCGCGCGCGACGTGGCGCGGGGGGGCGGGGATGCCGCCGCCGGGCCGCAGGATTATCCGATCGCCTGCAAGGACGGGATGACGCGGACGATCGAACTGTCGCGGATCGTCCTGCCCGACGGCATCCTGGTCGCCTTTCACGACGTCACCGCCCGCCGCGCCGGCGAGCGGCTCCAGGCCGAGCTGGAAAAGGAACGCGGCCTGCTCGCCACCCTGATCCACACCATTCCCGACCTGGTGTGGCTGAAGGATGTCGGCGGGATCTATCTCAGCTGCAACCATGCCTTCCGCCGCTTCATCGGCCGCGACGAGGCCGAGATCGTCGGCCGCACCGATTTCGATCTGCTGCCGCGCGCCCAGGCCGAGTTCTTCCGCGCCCATGACCTCAAGGCGATCGCCGCCGGCCGGCCCACCGCCAACGAGGAATGGATCACCTTCGCCGATGACGGCCAGACCGCGCTGCTGGAAACCATCAAGGCGCCGATGCTCGACGGCGAGGGACGGGTGATCGGGGTGCTCGGCATCGGCCGCGACATCACCCGGCGCTATCAGAGCGAGCTGGCCCTGCGCCAGAGCGAGGAGCGCTTCCGCACCTACATCGAGGCCTCGCCGCTGGCGATCCTGATTACCGACGGCGACGGCAGGCTGGCCGAAGTCAATCCCGCCGCCGTGGCGCTGCTGGGCTGGGACGCGGCGACGCTCACGGGGCGCTCGATCGCCGATCTGGTCGCCGAGGGCGACCGGACCCGGGCGCTGCGCGATCTGGTCGCCCTCAACGCCAGCGGACGGATCGCCGCCGAATACCGCCTGATCGGCGCCGACGGGCGCCAGCCGTGGGTGTCGCTGGCGGCGGTGCGGATCGCTCCCGGCCGCTTCGCCGCCTTCTGCCAGGACATCACCACCCGCAAGGCGATCGAGGCCGAGCTGGAACGGCACCGCCAGGGACTGGAACAGGCGGTGGCGGCCCGCACCGCCGAACTGGAAAGCGCCGAGGCGCGGCTGCGGCTGATCCTCGAATCCACCGCCGACGGTCTGTTCGGGCTCGATCCGGCCGGCGCCATCACCTTCATCAATCCCGGCGGCTGCGCCCTGCTCGGCTACCGGCCCGAACAATTGATCGGCCGCTGCTGCCATGCCGTGCTGCTGCACGGGCACGGCGACGGCGCCCCCTATGCCAAGGCCGACTGTCCGATCGAGGCGACCCTGACCGGGGGCGAGGTGCGCCGGGTCGAGGGCGAGGTGTTCCGCACCGCCGACGGCCGGGCGCTGCCGGTCAGCTATTCGTCCCATCCGATGGTGCAGGGGGGGAAGATCGTCGGCGCGGTGGTCAGCTTCACCGACATTTCCGCCCGGCAGGCGGCGGAGCGGGCGCGCGAGGCGGCGCTGGCCGAGGCCGAGCGGCTGGCCGGGGTGCGCCGCGCCTTCCTCGCCAACATGAGCCATGAGATCCGCACCCCGCTGGCGGCGATCCTCGGTCTGGCCCAGATCGGCCAGCGCCGCGACGGCGCCGGGGCCGAGATGTGCGGCCGGATCATCGAGGCGGCGCACGGGTTGCAGGACGTGGTCGATGACGTGCTCGATTTCTCGAAGATCGAGTCCGGCAAGATGACGGTCGAGCGCATTTCGCTCGATCTGGGCGAGGTGATCGACCGCGCGGTCGAGATGCTGGCGCTGCGGGCCGGCGACAAGGGGGTGCATTTCACCGTGCACGAGGCCCCCGATCTGCCGGCGCGCTGCCTGGGCGATCCCAACCGGCTGCGGCAGGTGCTGGTCAACCTGCTCAGCAACGCGATCAAGTTCACCCCGGCCGGCGGCGCGGTGACGCTGCGGGCGGCGGTCGAGGCCGACCGGCTGGTGCTGGCGGTCAGCGACAGCGGGATCGGCATCGCCCCCGAGGCGGTCGAGCGGTTGTTCAAGCCGTTCGAGCAGGCCGACGGCTCGACCACCCGCCGCTTCGGCGGCACCGGGCTCGGCCTGTCGATCACCCATGACCTGCTCGGGCTGATGGGCGGCGCCATCGCCGTCACCAGCGTTCCCGGCGGCGGCAGCACCTTCACCGTCACCCTGCCGCTGGTCGGGGCCGAGCCGCCGCCGCCCTGGCCCGAGGGCGCGGTCGTCCTGCTCGGCCTGCCCGAGGACGAGACGGCGCAGATGCTGACCGCGCTGCCGGCGGCGCGGCCGCTGGCCGAGGGGGTGGTGCGGCCGCTGGCCGGGGGGGCGACGCTGCCGGTCGACGCGGCGCTGGTGGTGATCGACCGCGCCGCCTTGGCCGACCCGGCCACCGCCGCCGCCACCGCGCCCAGGCTGGCGGCGGGCGGCGCGGTGGCGATCCTGGCCGATGCCGGCGCCGCCGGGGTGGCCGAGGGCACCGTCCCCGGCTGCGAGGCGGCGGTGGTGCTGGAACGGCCGCTGCGCCCGCGCCGGCTACGCCGGCTGCTGGCCGAACCGGCCCGCCGCCAGGGCGCCGCCGCCGGTACCGCCCGCCTCGCCGGGCTGCGGGTGCTGGGGGCCGAGGACAACCCGGTCAACCGGCTGGTGCTGGAGGACATGCTGAGCGGGGAGGGCGCCCGGCTGAGCTGCTTCGACAATGGCCGCCTCGCCCTCGAGGCGCTGCGCGCGGCCGATGCCGGAGCGTTTGACGTGGTGGTGACCGACCTGCACATGCCGGAAATGGATGGCTACGATCTGGCCCGCGCCGTCGCCGCCTTCGCCCCCGGCCTGCCGGTGATCGGCCTGACCGCCGACGCGCTCGGCGAGGAAACCCGCCCCGCCGGGGCCGACGCGCTGGTCGAGCGGGTGGTCAAGCCGGTGCAGAGCGACACCCTGGTGGCGGCGATCCTGCGCCACGTCGCCCCGCCCTCCGCCGTGCCCGGCTTCGACCCGGCCTGTCTGCTGGCCCGTCATGGCGGGCGCCGTGACTTCGTCCGCCGTCTCGCCGCCGCCGTGGTCGCCAGCCACCGCGATACCCCGGCCGTTCTGCGCGCCGCCGCCGCCGAGGGCGCGGCCGACCGTCTCGCCGCGCTGGCGCACAGCCTGAAGGGCACCGCCGGCAATGTCGGCGCCGAGGCGTTGGGCGCCCTGGCGGCCGAGGTCGAACGCGCCGCCCGCGCCGGCCGGCCCGGCCCGGTCGAGCCCTTGGCCGAAGCCGTGGCGGATCTGGTTGCCGTGCTCGATCGTCTCGACGGGTGATCCCAAGCCGCGCCGGGGGGGGATACGCAGTATTGCTGATGGCGGAAGAGTATGACAGGGTTTCCCACCGGCTCCGGCACTGGCTGGGGCGATGCGGGCCGGGGGCGAAGAATGGACGATGTCGATCTGTCGGCTATATTTACCGGTACCGTTTGGGAGGGCTCTACCGAGTATAATTTGTGGATCGATCCGTCGGTAAGGCTTGGTGGATATATCGAAGCCGAGGGTCCCTTCAATATTAATGGTCCTGGGGAAATCAGCACCCCGCTGCGTATCGGATTTTTCTCTTATATCGGTCGGAACGCGACCATCACCGGGGATGTGGAGATTGGGCGCTATTGCTCAATCGGTTGGGATGTGACGATCGGTCCGACCAATCATCCCCCCGATTTTCTGTCCACTCATCTGTTCAGTTTTTGTCACGGCGGGCCATTCGAGCGGAATGCCTTCTATCAAAATATCAATAACCCGGAGGATCACACCCGGAATCCTCCGACGGTCATTGGCAACGATGTCTGGATTGGCGCCAAGGCGACCATCATGCGGGGCGTGCGGATTGGAGACGGTGCCATCATCGGATCGGGCGCCGTGGTCACGCGCGATGTCGAGCCCTATGCCATCGTCGGCGGGGTCCCGGCCCGGGTCATCAGGAAGAGATTCGATGACGATCTGATTGAAAAGCTGCTGAATCTCAAATGGTACAATTACAATATCGGGACGATCGCGCCCAATCTCAAAGACATGGTCTACCGGAACGTTGATTTGGGATGCGACATCATCCGCCAGAACATCGAGTGTGGATTGATTCCGCCCGTGACGGTGACGCGTTTTCGGATCGGACTGGTCAATGGCAGGATGAATGTGCGGCGGGCCCCCGGTTCGGGATGACGGAAAGGGGCGGGGGCGCGGCATGAAGCCGGTCAAAGGCGCGCCGGGTCGGGGCGCCGGGTTTGACGTCACCCGCCGGGAATGGTAGGCCATCGGTCATGGCTCCTCCCCCTCTGCTCACCCTGCGCGACGTGCGCCTGACCTTCGGCGGCAAACCGCTGTTCGAAGGCGTCACCGCCGCCATCGGCCGGGGCGACAAGACCTGTCTGGTCGGTCGCAACGGTTCCGGCAAATCCACCCTGCTCAAGGTGTTCGCCGGCGAGATCCTCGCCGATTCCGGCGAGCGTTTCCTCCAGCCCGGCTGCCGCGTCGCCCTGCTGGCCCAGGAGCCGACCCTCGGCGGCCCGACCGTCGCCGATCACGTCGCCACCGGCCTGCCCGAGGGCGAGCGCGACCAGACCTATCGGGTCGAGGTCCTGCTCGACGCGGTCGGCCTCAGCGGCGACCGCGACACCGCCACCCTGTCGGGCGGCGAGGCCCGCCGCGCCGCCTTGGCCCACGCCCTGGTCGGCGAGCCCGATGTGCTGCTGCTCGACGAGCCGACCAACCATCTCGACCTGCCCACCATCCTGTGGCTGGAGCAATGGCTGGCCGCCTTCTCCGGCGCGGTGGTGATGATCAGCCACGACCGCCGCTTCCTCGACACCGTGTCGAAGCAGACTTTGTGGCTGGAACGCGGGGTGGTGCGCCGGGCCGAGGTCGGCTTCAACCGCTTCACCGAATGGCAGGAAGAGGTGCTGGCGGCCGAGGAGGCCACCCTGGCCCGGGTCGAGAACAAGCTGCGCCAGGAACTGCACTGGCTGGCCCGCGGCGTCACCGCGCGGCGGCGGCGCAACATGGGCCGGGTCCGGGCGTTGCAGGTGCTGCGGGCCGAGCGCGGCGAGCGCAAGACCGCGCTGCTCGATGCCGGGCGGCAGGTTCAGTTGGCGGCCGAATCCGGCGATCTGTCGGGGCGGCTGGTGATCGAGGCCAGCCATCTCGCCAAGGCGTTCGGCGCGCGGGTGATCTGCCGCGATTTCTCGACCCGGATCCTGCGCGGCGACCGGGTCGGCCTGATCGGCCGCAACGGCGCCGGCAAATCGACCCTGCTCAAGCTGCTGACCGGGGCGCTCGCCCCCGATGCCGGCACGGTGCGGATTGGCACCAATCTGGAGACCGCCACCTTCGACCAGCACCGCTCGCTGCTCGACCCGGAAGCCAGCGTGTGGGACACCCTGACCGACGGGCGCGGCGATCAGGTGTGGGTGCGCGGCACCCCCCGCCACGTCGTCGGCTACATGAAGGACTTCCTGTTCAGCGAGGCCCAGGCCCGCACCCCGGTCCGCGCCCTGTCGGGCGGCGAGCGCAACCGGCTGCTGCTGGCCAAGCTGCTGGCCAAGCCCTCCAACCTGCTGATCCTCGACGAGCCGACCAACGATCTCGACATCGACACCCTCGATCTGCTCGAAGAGATGCTGGCGGATTATGACGGCACCCTGCTGCTGGTCAGCCACGACCGCGATTTCCTCGACCGTCTGGTCACCAGCGTGATCGCGGTCGAGGGCGACGGCGAGGTGGTCGAATATGATGGCGGCTACAGCGATTATCTGCGCCAGCGGCCGGCGCCGGTCGCTCCCCCGGCGGCGGTCAAGCCGGCGGCGGTGGCGGCGGCAAGGCCGGCTTCGGCGCCGGGGCGGGTGCGGCTGTCCTACAACGAGACCCGGGAATTGGAACGGCTGCCGAAGCGGATCGCCGAGCTGGAGGTCGAGATCGCCAAACTGGAAACCGAGATCGCCGATCCGACCCTCTACAGCCGCAAGCCGGAGCGGCTGAGCGAGGCGGCGGGGCGGCTCGATCTCGCCCGGGGCGAACTGAGCGCGGCCGAGGATCGCTGGCTTGAGCTTGAAGCCAAGCGCGAGGCGGCGGGGGGCAAGTAAAATGGGGCGGGGGGGATCGCGCGGGCGCTGCCCGCACCCGCCAAGGGCCGGGGGCCCTTGGATCCCTGTCCCCTCCTTCGTGGGGCGGGCGGGGTGATGGGGCGGCTGGCGCCGATCGAGATCCTCGCCGCGATCGCCGTCTCGGCGCTGTGGGGCGGCAACATGGTCGCGATCAAGGCGGCCGTCGCCACCCTGCCTCCGTTTCTGTTGACCGGCATTCGCTTCGTCATCGTTGCCGCGCTGCTGTTGCCGTGGGTGCGGCCGAAGCGGGGGCAATGGCGGTTGGTGGCGCTGCTGGCGCTGGTGTTGGGCGTTGGCCATTTCGGGCTGCTGTTCCTTGCCGTGCGTGGGATGGACGCCGCCGCCGCCACCGTCGCGGTGCAATTGTCGATCCCGTTCAGCGCCCTGGTCGCCTGGGTGGCCTATCGCGAGCCGTTGGGCTGGCGGCGGGGGGCCGGGCTGGGGCTGGCCTTCGCCGGGGTGGCGCTGCTGGCGGGCGAGCCCCATGCCCAAGGGATCGGGCCGCTGCTGGTGATGGCGGTCAGCACCCTGTGCTGGGCGCTGTCCAATCTGGTGGTCAAGCGGATCGGGCCGATCGATCCACTTGCCCTCAATGGCGGGATGGCGCTGGTCGCCGCGCCGCTGCTGCTGATTCTGTCGGCGCTGGTCGAGCAGGATCAGGCGGCGGCGCTGGCCGCCACCGACTGGCGCGGCTGGGCCGGGCTGGCCTATATCGTCGTCGGCGCCTCGCTGGTGGCCTATTCGCTGTGGTACTGGCTGGTGCGCCGCCATGCCCTCAACAAGGTGGTGCCCTACACCCTGCTCGGGCCGGCGGTCGGCATCACCGGCGGCGTGCTGCTGCTGGGCGAGCCGCTGACCTGGCACAAGCTGGCCGGGGGCGTGCTGACCGTCGCCGGGGTGGCGGTGGTGCAACTCTGGACCGGATCCGCCCGGGGGAAATCATGATCGCGATCGAGCCGCTGCCCTCGCCCAACCACGAACCGCGCCGGGGCGGGCCGGTCGACATGCTGGTGCTGCATTACACCGGGATGCCGACCGCCGATCACGCCCGCGCCCGCATGACCGATCCCGAGGCCAAGGTCAGCGCCCATTACCTGATCGACGAGGACGGGCGGATCGAGGCGCTGGTCGATGAGGACCGCCGGGCGTGGCATGCCGGGCAGGCGTGGTGGCGGGGCGAGACCGACATCAATTCGCGCTCGATCGGGATCGAACTGGTCAATCCCGGCCACGAATTCGGCTACCGGCCCTTCACCGACGCCCAGTTGGTCGCGCTGGTGCCGCTGGTTCAGGGCATCCTGGCCCGCCATCCGATCCCGCCGCGCAACGTGGTGGCCCATGCCGACATCGCCCCCACCCGCAAGGAGGATCCGGGCGAGCTGTTCCCCTGGCAGGACCTGGCCGAGCATCACGGCATCGGCCTGTGGCCGTGCGGCGAGCCGGTCGAGCCGCCGCCGCTGGCGGTGATCCTGGCCGGGCTGGCCCATTACGGTTACGACGTCAGCGAGCCGACCGCCGCGCTGGTGGCGTTCCAGCGCCATTTTCGGCCCTGGTTGCTTAACGGCGCGGCCGATGCCGAGACCTGCGGTCGGTTGCGGTCGCTGCTCAGGATCACGCGTTAAGCCCCCCTGGCGGGGCTGCCGCCCCGCACCCCGCCTGGAGGCTGGCGCCTCCAGACCTCCCCCTTGTTTGAAAACAAAGGGGGTTTGGGGCATCGCCCCAAATGGGTTTGGGCGATAGCCCAATAACGACGCGGGCCGTTCAGGCGGCGCGGACTTCGCCCAGGAACGTCTGCACCGCCCCCTTCAGCCGGTCGGTCTCGCGCGACAGGATGCCCGAGGCGCCCAGCACCTCGGTCGAGGCCTGACCGGCCTCGGCGGCAGCGCGCTGGACTCCGGCGATGTTGGTGGTGACCTCGGCGGTGCCGATCGCCGCCTGCTGGACGTTGCGGGCGATCTCCTGCGCCGCCGCGCCCTGTTCCTCGACCGCCGCCGCGACGCCGACGCTGATGTCGTTGATCTGGCCGATGATCCCGGCGATCGCCTTGATTGCCTCCACCGCCTGCGCGGTGGCGCCCTGGACCTCGGCGATCTGCTGGCCGATCTCTTCGGTGGCCTTGGCGGTCTGGTTGGCCAGCCCCTTGACCTCGTTGGCGACCACCGCGAAGCCCTTGCCGGCGTCGCCGGCCCGCGCTGCCTCGATCGTCGCGTTCAACGCCAGCAGGTTGGTCTGGCTGGCGATGTCGGTGATCAACTGCACCACGTCGCCGATCCGGGCGGCGGCGTCGGCCAGACCGTTGACGATGGTGTTGGTTTCGCGGGCCTGTTCCACCGCGTTGCCGGCGATCTGCGAGGATTGGGTCACCTGCCGGCCGATCTCGTTGATCGAGCTGGACAGTTCCTCCGCCGCCGAGGCGACGGTCTGGACGCTGGCGGAAATCTCCTCGGCGGCGCTGGCCACCACCCCGGCCTGACGCGCGCTTTCCCCGGCGCTGGCCGACATGGTCCCGGCGGTGGCCTGCATCCGCGTCGCCGAGCTTTCAAGGGTGACCAGCAATTCGCCGACCGTGCCGTCGAAGCGGCGGGTCTCGGTCTCGATCACGCTGGCGCGGCGTTCGCGCGCGGCCCGGTCCTGCTCCTGGGCGGCGCGCAATTGCTCGGCCTGGATCAGGTTGTCCTTGAACACCTGCACCGCCTGGGCCATCGCCCCGACCTCGTCGCGCCGCTCGGTGGCGGGGATCGCCACCCCCTTGTCGCCGCCGGCCAGCCGGGTCATCGCCGCCGTCATCGCGGTGATCGGGGTCGAAACGGTGCGGATCAGCAGCAGGATCATCGCCAGCGCCAGGGCGAGGCCGGCCAGCAGGCCGCCGGCCACCGACAGGCGGGCGGTCGAACTGGCCGAGGCCGCCTCCTGCCCGCGCTGGGCCAGCAGCGCCGCCTCGGTGTCGCGGATCTCGCCCAGGATCGACCGCACCGCGTCCATGCTGGCCTTGCCCTGGCCCGAGGCCTCCAGCTGGCGCGCCTCCTCGATCCGGCCCTGCCGGGCCAGATCGATCTCCCGGGTGGCGATCTCGTTGTGCCACCGTCCGGCCTGCCGCTCCAGCCCGTCGATCCGGCCCTGCTGGACCGGATTGTCCCGGGTCAGCCCGCGCAGCCGGCCGAGCGCGCTCTCGAAACTGGCATGACCGGCGCGATAGGGGGCAAGGAAGCCGTCCTCGCCCGACACCAGGAAACCGCGCAGTCCGGTCTCCTGGTCCAGCATCGCGCCCTTGATCTCCTCGACCGTCCCCAGCACCGTGTAGGTATGGGTGTTCCATTCATTGGCATGGTCCAGGGTCGCCAGAACCGACCAGGTCGCGGCCGACACGCACGTCATGATCAGAAGAACGCCGCCGAATGAAATGGATAATTTACGGGAGATTTTCCAATCGGAAAAATTCATCGAACCCTCTCCTTTGTCTGATCATCCAGCCATTGGCGCACGAACCCGATTCTTGAGCGATCGTCGGTCCGTGAACGCTGCCTGTCCCCTCCTTGGTCGCTACAAAATCACGGTCGTGGGAAACAGAGGATCACGCGCCTCGGCTCAGGCGCACATGCCAAACGTTCCAAACTGTAACCCAGAATCTCCTGATGGTCGTTGATTTCCTCTCACCGCTCCGCCGCTGCGGCCATGCTTGATCCGCCCCGCGCCAATCCCCAGATGATGAAACGGCGATTTTCTCGGGAAAAGTTACCGTCCGGTGTCAGGGACGGATCTCTCCCATATAGGTAGAATTTGTTAACATATTTATCTCCCCATACGTTTGGACGATCTACGCCGACCGCCTCCGGGACCGGGCGTCCCTGCGGTGGATCGGCCAGGGAGGGGGGGCTGGGTTCGGCCACGAATCCGCCATCTTCCCGGGGATAATCTCCGGCGGGGGACCAGCATGACCTTGGCAGGAAGGGGCGGTGGCGGATGCTGCTGACGGTGGTTTATTTCGTTGCGATCACCGCCGAGGCGATGTCGGGCGCGCTGGCGGCCGGACAGCGCAATCTCGATTTCTTCGGCGTGGTGGTGATCGCCTTCGTCACCGCGCTGGGCGGCGGGACCATCCGCGATCTGGTGCTGGGCCATTTCCCGATCGGCTGGACCCAGCATCCCGGCACGATTTATCTGGTGGTGTCGGCCGGTCTGCTCACCACCCTGATCGCCCGCCACATGGTCCGGCTGAAACGGCTGTTCCTGGTGCTGGACGCGATGGGACTGGCGGCCTTTTCGCTGATCGGCTGCCGGGTGGCAGTGGAGATGGACTACGCCACCCCGGTGGTGATCCTGGCCGGGATGATCACCGGGATCTGCGGCGGCATCCTGCGCGACGTTCTGTGCAATCAGGTGCCGATCGTGTTCAGCGGCGAACTGTACGCGGTGGTGTCGCTGGCGGTGTGCGCGCTCTATCTCGGCCTGGCCTTCTGTGGCGTGGCCGAGCCGATCGCCATCGCCATCAGCGTGGTGGCCGGGCTGGTGCTGCGGCTGCTGGCGATCTGGCGCGGCTGGCGGCTGCCGACCTTTTCCTATCACGAGCGGTGGGACTGACCGCGCCATCGCGGCTCAGGCCCGGATCCGCGCCAGGAAGCCCTCGACCTGGGCGTCGAGTCCGCGCATTTCCGTCCCGAGCTGCTGCATCGATTCCCGCATCTCCGCCGCCCGCGCGCCATTCCGGCGCATCGCGTCGTTGACCCCGGCGATGGCGCGCGACACCTCGGCGGTGCCATCGGCGGCATGGTGGACGTTGCGGCTGATTTCGCGGGTGGCGGCGGATTGCTGCTCGACCGCGGCGGAGATCTGGGCCGAGATGGCGTTGACGCTGTCGATGGTGGCGCCGATCGCCCCCAGCACCGCGACGGCGTCGCGGGTGCGGGCCTGCACCGCCCCGATCTGGCTGGAAATCTCGTCGGTGGCCCGCGCGGTCTGGTTGGCGAGGTTCTTGACCTCGCCCGCCACCACCGCGAAGCCCTTGCCCGCCTCGCCGGCCCGGGCCGCCTCGATGGTGGCGTTGAGGGCCAACAGGTTGGTCTGGCTGGCGATGTCGGTGATCAGGGCGACCACGTCGCCGATTCGCTCGGCCGCCTGGGCGAGGTCGAGGATGGTCTGGCGGCTGTGGTCGAGCTGGCCGGCGGCGTCACGGGCGACCTGGGCCGACTGGCCGACCTGACCGCTGATTTCCGCGATCGAGGCGGCCAATTGCTCGCTGGCGGCGGCGACGGTGTGGACCCGGTCGGTGGCCTCGCCGGCGGCGCGGGCGACGGTGTCGGCCCCGGCCGAGGCGCTGGCGGCGGTGTCGGACATGCCGTGCGCGCTGTCCTCGAGCGCCTTGGTGCGCTCGCCGACCGAGCGGACCAGGGCGGCCACCTCGGTCTCGAACGCCTGGGCGGTGTCGATCAGCAGGCGGCGGCGCTGCTCGGCCGCCTGGGCGGCATGATCGTCGGCCTCGCGCCGCAACGCCGCCATCGCCAGGGCGTTGTCCTTGAACACCGCGACGGCGCGGGCCATCGCCCCGATTTCGTCGTGGCGGGCGGTGCCGGCGATGGCGGTGTCGAGTTCGCCCGCCGCCAGCCGGGTCATCGCTCCGGTCAGGGCGCGGATCGGCCGGGCGATGGCGTTGCCGAGACCCAGCGCGAGCAGGATCGCCAGCGCCAGCACTCCGGCGCCCGACAGGATTAGCCGGGTCCGGGTCGCCCGCGCCGCCGCCAGCACGGTGTCCTCCGGCACGGCGATCAGCACGCTCCAGCTTTCGGGGGCGCGGCCGAAGCGGATCGGCACCAGCACCGCGAGCTGCGCCCGCCCGGCGGAATCGGTCAGGGCGGTTTCCGCCACCTCGCCCCGGCCGGTGCGGTCGAGCGCGGCGAGCAGGCCGGGCTCGGTCACCGCCTGTCCGACCGTGCCGGTGCCGGTGGCGACCACCCAGCGCCGGTCATGCGACACCAGCCCGACCCGGCCGGTGCCCATCGGGGTGAGGGCGGCGAAATCCTGCTGAAGCCGGTTGAGGGCGAGATCGACGGTGGCGACCCCGACCGCCTTGCCGCCGGACAGGATCGGCGCCACCGCCGACACCATCAGGGTCTTCTGCCCGCCGGCCTCGTCGAGATAGGGCGGCGTGATCACCTCGCGCTTTTCGCGGATCGGGGTGTAGTACCAGAATTGCTCGGCCGGATCGCCGGTCAGCGGGGTGACCTCGACCGTTTCGGCGCCGAACTTGCGGTAGGCGTAGGCGAGGAAGCGGCCGGTCTCGTCGCCCCATTTGCCGCCGGCATTGGCGGCGTCACGGTGGTCGAAATCGGGCTCGAAGCCGGCGAACACCCCGACCACGCCGGGATTTTCATGCAGGATCCGCAGCAGGTCGGTGGCGACGGTGGCGCGGTCGAGGCTGGCCGGATCGTCGCGCCCCAGCCACAGCGCGTTGGCGCGGGCGGTGGTCTGACCGGTTTCGATCATCTGGCGGACCTGACCGGCGGCGGCGAAGGCGGTCTGACGCATCAGCGCCAGCGCGTTGGCCTTGGCGTCGCCGAACGCTTCAAGGCTGGCCAGCCCGATGATCAGGACGAAGCCGCCGATGATCAGCAGCAGCACCGGCAGAAGGATACGCGCCCTGATCGAAGATATCCGCAGCCCGACCATGTCCACCGCCTGTTCGTGACCAAAAAAAGGGCAACGACTAGGGGTGATGCTAACGAAGGCAGGGCGGGAAATCCACCCCGCTGATCGCTAATTAATTTTGACCAACCCTGACGTTCAGGTCGGAACATCGGGCCGAGCGCGGTGGTTTCGCTGACGTAACACAGCGTCGGCGGTTCGAATCGGGATGAGGGAGAGCGATCACCCAGGCCTGGGTTCAGCCCTTGCGCTGGATCCGGAAGCGATAAACCTCGCCCTCCTGCCCGGACTCGAGCAGATGATGCCCGGTCTGCTGACAGAGGGAGGGAAAATCGCGCAGCGCGCCGGGATCGGTGGCGAGCACGGTCAGCACCGC
Organism: Phaeospirillum tilakii; assembly: GCF_042683125.1. Lineage (NCBI taxonomy): Bacteria > Pseudomonadati > Pseudomonadota > Alphaproteobacteria > Rhodospirillales > Rhodospirillaceae > Phaeospirillum > Phaeospirillum tilakii. The sequence goes on along the minus strand of NZ_JBHUIY010000006.1, from coordinate 24,259 downwards.
GCCCGGCTCGATCCGGTCGAGGGCCTTCTTGGCGCGCAGCACGGGCAACGGACAGGCCAGCCCGCGCACATCGAGGGTCAGAGGATCATCGGTCATCGTTGCGGACTCCCGGTCAGGGAGGTCCAGGAACCTCAGGTTCCTGGTGGGTGTGGGCAAAGCCCACGAAAAAGGGCCCCGACGGTTCCCCGCCGGAGCCCTGTTCTCTTGCGGTCAGACGCGCGGCAGCGCGCTCGACCCCATCAGCCAGCCATCGACGGCGCGGGCGGCCTGACGGCCTTCGCGGATCGCCCACACCACCAGGCTCTGCCCCCGGCGCATGTCGCCGGCCGCGAACACCTTGGGATTGGAGGTCTGATACCCCTCGGTGTCGGCCTGCACGTTGCCGCGCTTGTCCTTGGCGATGCCGAGCCCGTCGATCAGGCCGGCATGGACCGGATGGACGAAGCCCATCGCCAGCAGGACCAGATCGGCCTCGAGATGGAACTCGGTGCCGGGGATCGGCTGGAACTTGGCATCGACCTCGGTGCAGTCGAGCCCGGTCAGGCGGCCGTTCTCGCCGGTGAAGCGGACGGTGCCGACCGACCAGCGGCGATCACAGCCCTCGTCATGCGACGAGGAGGTGCGCAGCTTGTACGGCCAGTTCGGCCAGGTCACCAGCTTGTCTTCCTTCTCCGGCGGCCGGGCCATGATCTCGATCTGGGTGACCGAGGCCGCGCCCTGGCGGTTGGAGGTGCCGACGCAATCGGCGCCGGTGTCGCCACCGCCGATCACCACCACCTTCTTGCCCTTGGCGAGGATGTCGGCGACGCCGACCGGCTCGCCGCCGTTGCGGCGGTTCTGCTGGGCGAGGAACTCCATCGCGAAATGGACCCCGTTCAGCTCGCGGCCGGGCACCGGCAGATCGCGCGGCTGCTCGGAGCCGCCGGTCAGCAGCACCGCGTCGAAGCCGGCGACCAGATCCTCGGCGCTGATGTCGCGCCCGACCAGGGTGTTGGCGCGGATCTCGACCCCTTCCGCCTGCATCTGGGCGGCGCGGCGGTCGATCACCCCCTTGTCGAGCTTGAAGTCGGGGATGCCGTAGCGCAGCAGGCCGCCGACCTTGGCGTTCTTCTCGAACAGGACGACGTCATGGCCGGCGCGGGCCAGCTGCTGGGCGGCGGCGAGGCCGGCCGGGCCGGCGCCGACCACCGCCACCTTCTTGCCGGTGCGGTGCTGGGCGATTTCGGGGACGATCCAGCCCTCGGCCCAGCCGCGCTCGACGATCGACAGCTCGATGTTCTTGATCGTCACCGGCTGGTCGGTGAGGTTGAGGGTGCAGGCCGCCTCGCACGGGGCGGGGCAGATCCGCCCGGTGAATTCGGGGAAGTTGTTGGTGGAATGGAGCACGGCGAGCGCCTCCTGCCACCGGCCCCGATACACCAGATCGTTCCAGTCCGGCATCATGTTGCTGACCGGGCAGGCCTGATGACAGAACGGCACGCCGCAATCCATGCAGCGGGCGCCCTGCCGGGTCAGCTCGTCGGCCTCGAGCGGCAGGGTGAACTCGTGATAGTGACGGACACGCTCCGCCGCCGGCTGATAGCTCGGGGTCTTGCGGTCGAATTCCTTGAATCCGGTCGGCTTGCCCATCTCAGCGTCCTCCCGCCACGGCCAGCTTGGGCTGCTGGGCTTTTTGCATCTCTTCCAGGGCACGCCGGTAATCGACCGGCATCACCTTGACGAATTTCGGCAGGCTGGTGGTCCAGGTCCGCAGGATCTCCTCGGCCCGGGCACTGCCGGTGAGGGCGAGGTGACGCTTGAGCAGGGTCTTGATCCGCCGCGCGTCGTCCCGGGTCATGTCGCTCAGCAGCTCGACCAGACCATGGCCCTCGAGGTCGCCGCACTGGCCGTCAACGCCGCAGGCGATCGCTTCCTCGGCCGCGATCGGCTCGAGTTCGACCATCGCCTGATTGCAGCGCTTGGCGAAATCGCCGGCCGCGTCGAAGACATAGGCGACACCGCCCGACATGCCGGCCGCGAAGTTACGGCCGGTCGGGCCGATCACCAGGACGCAGCCGCCGGTCATGTATTCGCAGCCATGGTCGCCGACACCCTCGACCACCGCCACCGCGCCGGAATTGCGCACGGCGAAACGTTCGCCGGCGACACCCCGGAAGTAGCTCTGGCCGTTGATCGCGCCGTACAGCACGGTGTTGCCGACGATGATGTTGTCCTCGGCGACGATCGACGAGACCTTGGGCGGATAGATGACGATGGTGCCGCCCGACAGGCCCTTGCCGACATAATCGTTGCCTTCGCCCTCAAGCTCGAGCGTCACCCCCTTGGCGAGGAAGGCGCCGAAGCTCTGGCCGGCGGTGCCGGACAGATGGACGTGCAGCGGGGTGGCGGCGGGCAGGCCGGCATGGCCGTGCCGCTTGGCCACCTCGCCCGACAGCATCGCGCCGACCGAGCGGTTGTAGTTGCGCACCGGACGCTCGATCCGCACCGGGCCGAGGCCGGCCAGGGCCGGTTCGGCCGCCGCGATCAGGTCGCGGTCGAGCACGGTATCGACCTCGTGGGTCTGCGGCTCGGCATGGCGGGTGGCGACCTCGGGGCCGACCGGGATCTGGTGGAACAGCTTCGAGAAGTCGAGCCCCTTGGCCTTCCAGTGATCGACCGCCGCGCGGGTGTCGAGCAGGTCGGCGCGGCCGATCAGCTCTTCCAGCTTGCGCACGCCCAGGCTGGCCATCAGCTCACGCACTTCCTCGGCGACGAAGAAGAAGTAGTTGATGACGTGCTCGGGCTGGCCGACGAAACGCTTGCGCAGCTCGGGGTCCTGGGTGGCGACGCCAACCGGACAGGTGTTGAGATGGCACTTGCGCATCATCAGGCAGCCGGCGGCGATCAGCGGCGCGGTGGCGAAGCCGAACTCGTCGGCGCCGAGCAGGGCGGCGATCACCACGTCGCGGCCGGTGCGCAGACCGCCGTCGCACTGCACCGCGACGCGGCCGCGCAGACGGTTGAGCACCAGGGTCTGGTGGGCTTCGGCGAGGCCGATTTCCCACGGGCTGCCGGCATGCTTGATCGAGGTCAGCGGCGAGGCGCCGGTGCCGCCGTCGAAGCCGGAGATGGTGATGTGGTCGGCCTTGGCCTTGGCCACGCCGGCGGCGACGGTGCCGACACCGATCTCGGACACCAGCTTGACCGAGATGCGGGCGCGCGGATTGACGTTCTTCAGGTCGAAGATCAGCTGGGCCAGATCCTCGATCGAATAGATGTCATGGTGCGGCGGCGGGCTGATCAGGCCGACGCCGGGGGTGGAGTGACGCACCTTGGCGATCACCGCATTGACCTTGTGGCCGGGCAGCTGGCCGCCCTCGCCGGGCTTGGCGCCCTGGGCCATCTTGATCTGGATGTCGTCGGCGTTGACCAGATATTCGGCGGTGACGCCGAAGCGGCCGGAGGCGACCTGCTTGATCGCCGACCGCTTGGAATCGCCGTTGGCGAGCGGCAGGAACCGCTCCGGCTCCTCGCCGCCCTCGCCGGTGTTCGACTTGCCGCCGATGCGGTTCATCGCGATGGCGAGGGTGGTGTGGGCCTCATACGAGATCGAGCCGAACGACATCGCGCCGGTGGCGAAACGCTTGACGATGTCCTTGGCGGATTCGACCTCGTCGAGCGGCACCGGGGCGCCGGCCGGCTTCAGCTCGAACAGGCCGCGCAGGTGGAGCAGGCGGCGGGTCTGGTCGTTGACCGTCTGGCTGAACTGGCGGAACGTCTCGTAAGAGCCCGAACGCACCGCGTGCTGCATGGTGCCGATGGTCTCGCTGGTCCAGACATGGTCCTCGCCGCGCAGGCGGACGGCGTATTCGCCGCCGACGTCGAGGGCGCCGCGATAGATCAGCGCGTCGGAATAGGCGGCGCGGTGACGACGGACGGTTTCCTCGGCGATCTCGGCCAGACCGACGCCGCCGATCCGGCTGGCGGTGCCGGCGAAGTACTGGGCGACGAACGCGTCCGACAGGCCGATCGCGTCGAAGATCTGGGCGCCGCAATAGGACTGGTAGGTCGAGATGCCCATCTTGGCCATCACCTTGAGGATGGCCTTGTCGAGCGCCTTGATGTAGCGCTTCTGCACCTCATGCGAATCGAGCTTTTCGGCCAGGGTCGGCCGCATCGATTCGAGCGTCTCGAAGGCGAGGTAGGGGTTGATCGCCTCGGCGCCGTAGCCGGCCAGCACGCACATGTGGTGGATTTCGCGCGCCTCGCCGGTTTCGACCACCAGACCGGCGCGGGTGCGCAGACCCTCGCGGATCAGGAAGTGGTGGACCGCCGAGGTGGCGAGCAGCGAGGGGATCGCCACCCGCTCCGGGCCGATGGCGCGGTCGGACAGCACCAGGATGTTGTAACCCGCCTCGACCAGGGCCTTGGCCTTGGCGCACAGCGCGTCGAGCGCCGGGGCCAGCCCGTCGGCGCCCTGGGCGGCGTCCCAGGTGATGTCGAGGGTGACGCTGCGGAAGGTCGAGCCGGGCAGGGTCTCGATCCGGCGGATCTTCTCCAGCGCCTCGTTGGTCAGGATCGGCTGGCGCACCTCGAGCCGCTGGCTCTGGGCGCTGCCGTCACCGCGGCCGAGCAGGTTGGGGCGCGGGCCGATCAGCGACACCAGGCTCATCACCGATTCCTCGCGGATCGAATCGATCGGCGGGTTGGTGACCTGGGCGAAGCACTGCTTGAAGTAGGTGAACAGCAGCTTCGACTTGTCCGACAGCACCGCGATCGGGGTGTCGGTGCCCATCGAGCCGATCGCTTCCTGGCCGGTGCTGGCCATCGGCTGGAGCAGGAACTTGAGGTCTTCCTGGGTGTAGCCGAAGGCCTGCTGACGGTCGAGCAGGGTGGCGGGATCACCGGCCTGGGGCTCGGCGGCGACCTCGATGTCCTCCAGCACCAGCTGCGACTGGGCCAGCCACGCGGCATAGGGCTGGGCCGAGGCGAGCTGGTCCTTGATCTCGTCGTCGCCGATGATCCGGCCCTGCTCCAGGTCGATCAGCAGCATCTTGCCGGGCTGGAGCCGCCACTTGCGGGCGATGTTCTCTTCCTTGATCGGCAGCACGCCCATCTCGGAGGCCATCAGCAGCTTGTCGTCCTTGGTGACGATGTAGCGGGCCGGGCGCAGGCCGTTGCGGTCCAGCGTGGCGCCGATCTGGCGGCCGTCGGTGAAGCAGACGGCGGCCGGGCCGTCCCACGGCTCCATCAGGGCGGCGTGGTACTCGTAGAAGGCGCGCCGCTTGGCGTCCATCAGCGGGTTGCCGGCCCAGGCCTCGGGGATCAGCATCATCATGGCGTGGGCCAGCGGGTAGCCGGCCATCACCAGCAGTTCGAGCGCGTTGTCGAAGCAGGCCGAATCCGACTGACCCTCGGGGATCAGCGGCCACAGCTTGGCGAGATCCTCGCCCAGCACCGCCGAGGAGACGGTCTGGCGCCGCGCGTTCATCCAGTTGAGGTTGCCGCGCAGGGTGTTGATCTCGCCGTTATGGGAGATCATGCGGAAGGGATGGGCCAGCCGCCAGCTCGGGAAGGTGTTGGTGGAGAAGCGCTGGTGCACCATCGCCAGGGCGCTTTCCATCCGCTCGTCGCGCAGGTCGGCATAGAAGGCGCCGACCTGATCAGCCAGCAGCATGCCCTTGTAGATCAGGGTGCGCGACGACAGCGACGGGATGTAGAAATCAGCCTCGGAGCCGGCGGGGGCGTTGTTGAACACCCGCTTGCGGATCACGAACAGCTTGCGCTCGAAGGCGTCCTGGTCGGCCAGGGCGGCGTTGCGGCCAATGAACACCATCCGCACCACCGGCACGGTCGGCAGCACGGACTCACCCAGCAGCGAGGAATCGGTCGGCACGTCGCGCCAGCCGATCAGGGTCTGGCCTTCCTCGGCGACCATCGCCTCGAAATGGGCCTCGCAGGCGGCGCGGATCGCGGCGTCCTGGGGCAGGAACACGCAGCCGGCGCCGTAATGGCCCTCGGCCGGCAGGGCGAGGCCGAGCCGGCCCGCCTCGGCGCGCAGGAAGGCGTCGGGGAGCTGGATCAGGATGCCGGCGCCGTCGCCGGCCTTGGGATCGGCCCCGACCGCGCCGCGATGAGTGAGATTCACCAGAATCTCAAGTCCGTCGCGGATGATGTCGTGCGACTTTCGGTTCTTGATGTCGGCAATGAAACCGACGCCGCAGGCATCGTGTTCGTGGCGCGGGTCGTACAGCCCCTGGGCCTCAGGCAATCCGCTCATCTCTCCGTCACTTCCTTCATATCCCCACCGTCCCAACGGGTTCGTTGCGCCGGTACGATCGATCAAGGTTGCCGGCCGCATGGGCGCGACCGACCTCGCCCGCGCCGGGCGCGCCGGGCGGGCAAAGTGGACTTCATAAGCCATTCCGTCGCCGACGCCAAGTGTCGGCTGAAGCGGTCGGGCTCCCTTGACATCATAAAATTCGGTGTGGGGGCGGTTTCAACGGCTTGACGGGGGCGCCCCCATCGCCTGGACAGGGCGGCCTGACTTCCGTTGGGGGCGGGGTTGCGCCACCGCGCCCGGTCCGGCACAGTGAACGGTCGTACCGAGACGGGAGGGACCGCAATGGCCAAGGACGTGACCGTGACCGTGATCGATGGCCCCCGCCGCGACGATTCGCGCCGGGCGCAGAAATGGGTGGCGCTGCTGTCGGCGCCGGTGTTCTTCCTGATCGCCGGCACCCTGGCCAATGCCGGGATGGAGCAGGTCAGCACCGCCTTCGCCATCCTGGCGATGGCGATGCCGGCGCTGTTCGTGGTGCTGGCGCTGCGCGATCTGGTGGTGCGGATCCGTAGCTAGAGCCTTTCCCACGCGAACGAAGTTGGGGGGGAAAAGGCGATCAGCCCGCGCGGCGCTTGAGCGGCCCCGGTACGGGGCGCGTCACGCCAACCGACCATCCGGGCGGCCCGCGCCGCCCGGATTTTCCTCACGTCACATGAACAGGAAATGGACCGAATGCCAGGAGGCATTGATCGGCGGTTCGGCCGGTTGCGGGGCGGCCCGGCGGGTGCGGGTCGTGGCGGGGTCGTCTTGGTGGGGGCCGTCGTGGGGCGGGAGTGAAGAGGGCAGGGGAGCCTCGGTCCGAAGCTCGGAGGGTCCGCTTTCGTCGTTCCGGTGGTCCATGGTGGGCCTCGCGTCAAACGGCTGGGACGGAAAGGCGTGCCGGCGCCGCTGCCGGGGACGCCTTGTTTCGCAGATGCAGTATCGCGGGTGCAGCATGACGCTGTCAAGCGGGCGCCGCCCGCGCCCGCCAAGGGCCGAAGGCCCTTGGATCCCCTCGGGGGGCGGGCACGGACAGACCTCGTGTCAGTCCATGAAGCCGTGGGCCTGGGGCAGGGCCGCGGCGGGGTGGGGCAGGGCGGCGCTCGGCCCGCCGATCTCGACCGCGCTGGGGTGGCGGTCGGCCAGGGCGCGGCGGATCGTCAGCCCGCCATAGAACAGCATCGCCCCGACCAGACCGAGCAGGGCCAGGGTGATCGCGGCGTCGATCTGGGCGTTGAGGGTGATCTGGCTCATCTGGCCCAGGCTCTTGGCCGGGGCGATCACCCGGCCCTCGGCCAGGGCGGCGCCGAACTTGTCGGCCTGGGCCAGGAAGCCGATCGCCGGGTTGGGATGAAATACCTTCTCGATCCCGGCGGTGACGGTGCAGGCCAGCAGCCAGGCGGTGGGGATCGCGGTGACCCAGGCGAAGCGCTGCCGCTTCATCTTGAACAGCACCGAAGTGCACAGGATCAGCGCGATCGCCGCCAGCATCTGGTTGGCGATGCCGAACAGCGGCCACAGGGTGTTGATGCCGCCGAGCGGGTCGATCACCCCGACATAGAGGATGTAGCCCCACATCGCCACGGCGATGGCGGTGGCGGTCAGGTTGTTGGCCCAACTGCGGGTCTGGCGGAACGACGGGATCACCGCCCCGATCATGTCCTGCACCATGAAGCGGGCGGCGCGGGTGCCGGCATCGACGGTGGTGAGGATGAACAGGGCCTCGAACAGGATGGCGAAATGGTACCAGAACGCCATCATCGCCTTGCCGCCGATCACGCCGGAGAAGATGTGGGCCATCCCCACCGCCAGGGTGGGGGCGCCGCCGGCGCGCGACAGGATGGTGGCCTCGCCGACGTCGCGGGCGGCCTCGGTCAGCATCTCGGGGGTGACGACGAAGCCCCACGAGGCGATGGTCTGGGCGGCCTGGAGCGCGTCGGTGCCGATCTTGGCCGCCGGGCTGTTCATTGCGAAATAGAGGCCGGGCTCCAGCACGCTGGCGGCGATCATCGCCATCACCGCGACGAAGCTTTCCATCAGCATTCCGCCATAGCCGATGAAGGGGATCTGGGCCTCGCTCTCGATCATCTTGGGGGTGGTGCCGGACGAGATCAGCGCATGGAAGCCCGACACCGCGCCGCAGGCGATGGTGATGAACAGGAACGGGAACAGCGAACCGGCGAACACCGGGCCGCTGCCGTCGATGAAGCGGGTCACCGCCGGCATCTTGAGATCGGGCAGCACCACCAGGATGCCGATGGCGAGGCCGGCGATGGTGCCGATCTTGAGGAAGGTCGAGAGATAGTCGCGCGGGGCCAGCAGCAGCCACACCGGCAGCACCGCCGCGACGAAGCCATAGCCGATCAGCATCAGCGCCAGGGTCTCCGGGCTGAAGCTGAACAGGCTGGCCAGTTCCGGCGTCTCGGCCACGGTGCGACCGTAAACCAGCGCGGCCATCAGCAGGACGAAGCCGATCAGACTCATCTCGCCGATCCGGCCGGGGCGGACGAAACGGCCATACAGTCCCATCAGCACCGCGATCGGCAGGGTGGCGAACACGGTGAAGGTGGCCCACGGGCTGCCGGCCAGCGCCTTGACCACCACCAGCGCCAGCACCGCCAGCAGCACGGTGATCACCATCAGCACCCCGACCAGGGCGATGCCGCCGGCGGCGGTGCCCAGCTCGGCGCGGATCATCTCGCCGAGCGAGCGGCCGTCGCGCCGCACCGACAGGAACAGCGCCATCGAATCCTGCACCGCGCCGGCGAACACCACCCCGGCCAGGATCCACAGCGTGCCGGGCAGATAGCCCATCTGCGCCGCCAGCACCGGCCCGACCAGCGGTCCGGCCCCGGCGATCGCGGCGAAATGGTGGCCGAACAGCACGTAGCGGTTGGTGGGAACGTAATCGAGCCCGTCATTGTGCCGCAGTGCCGGGGTCGGCCGGGCCGGATCCAGCCCCATCACCCGGCGGCCGAGGAACAGGCCATAGAAACGGAACGCGATCAGGTACAGACAGACCGTGGCGACCACCAGCCACAGCGCGTTGATGGTCTCGCCCCGTTGCAGGGCGACCACCCCCAGCGCCAACGCCCCCAGCGCGGCGACGATGCCCCATCCCAGCTTTACGATCGAATTCGTCATTCCCCCCGGACCCTCCGCGCGAGCCGTCGGCTCGATGATCAACCGATCGCACTATATCGATCCCGACCGGCCCGCGCCGCCATTTTGTCACAATCGGACGCGGGGGATGTGGGCTCTGCCCACCCCCGCCAAGGGCCGCAAGGCCCTTGGAACCCATTGGTTGTTGGCCGCGCGAAGGGCAAGGAAAGGGATCCAAGGGCCTTGCGGCCCTTGGCGGGTGCGGGCAGAGCCCGCGCAAGGCCGGGGCGCGTGGGGACCCCGGCCGGGAGGGATCAGCAGCAGCGGGCGACCCCGCCGCCATAGCGGGCCTGCTGGCGGTCGCGGAAGAATTCCTCGTAGCTCATGATCGGCGCGTCGGGATGCTGGGTCATCTGGTGGATGACGTAGGCATCGTAATCGGGCACGCCGACCATCAGCCGCCCGGCCTGGCGCAGGATCCGGGCGGCGGCCTTGAGGTCAAACACGGCCGGCCTCCGGGGCGCCGATCTCGACCGCGCTGGGGCGGGGGTCGGCGGCGGCGCGGCGGATGATCGCCACCCCGTAGCCCAGCATCGCCACCACCAGACCGAGCAGGGCGAGGGTGATCGCCCCGTCGAGCTGGGCGTTGAAGGCGATCTGGCTCATCTGGTCGAGGCTCTTGGCCGGGGCGATCACCTTGCCCTCGGCCAGGGCCGAGCCGAACTTGTCGGCCTGGGCGAAGAAGCCGATCGCCGGGTTGGGGTGGAACGCCTTCTCGAACCCGGCGGTCAGGGTGCAGATCAGCAGCCAGACGGCGGGCACCGCGGTGGCCCAGGCGAAGCGCTGCCGCTTCATCTTGAACAGCACGGCGGTGGCCAGGGTCAGAGCGATGCCGGCCAGCATCTGGTTGGCGATGCCGAACAGCGGCCACAGGGTGTTGATGCCGCCCAGCGGGTCGATCACCCCGACATAGAGGATGTAGCCCCACAGCGAGACGGCGATGGCGGTGGCGATCAGGTTGTTGGCCCAGTTGCGGGTCTGGCGGAACGACGGGATCGCGGCGCCGATCATGTCCTGCACCATGAAGCGGGCGGCGCGGGTGCCGGCATCGACGGTGGTGAGGATGAACAGGGCCTCGAACAGGATGGCGAAATGGTACCAGAACGCCATCATCGCCTTGCCGCCGATCACCCCGGAGAAGATGTGGGCCATCCCCACCGCCAAAGTGGGGGCGCCGCCGGCGCGCGACAGGATGGTGGTCTCGCCGACGTCGCGGGCGGCTTCGGTCAGCATCTCGGGGGTGACGACGAAGCCCCACGAGGCGATGGTCTGGGCGGCCTGGAGCGCGTCGGTGCCGATCTTGGCCGCCGGGCTGTTCATCGCGAAATAGAGGCCGGGCTCCAGCACGCTGGCGGCGACCATCGCCATCACCGCGACGAAGCTTTCCATCAGCATCCCGCCATAGCCGATCAGCGGGATCTGGCCCTCGCTCTCGATCATCTTGGGGGTGGTGCCGGACGAGATCAGGGCATGGAAGCCCGACACCGCGCCGCAGGCGATGGTGATGAACAGGAACGGGAACAGCGCGCCGGCGAACACCGGGCCACTGCCATCGACGAAGCGGGTCACCGCCGGCATCTTGAGGTCGGGCAGCACCACCAGGATGCCGATGGCGAGGCCGGCGATGGTGCCGATCTTGAGGAAGGTCGAGAGATAATCACGCGGGGCCAGCAGCAGCCACACCGGCAGCACCGAGGCGACGAAGCCGTAGCCGATCAGCATCAGCGCCATGGTTTCGGCGCGGAAGCTGAACAGGTTGGCCAGTTCCGGCGTCTCGGCCACGGTGCGGCCATAGACCAGCGCGGCGAACAGCAGGACGAAGCCGATCACGCTCATCTCGCCGATCCGGCCGGGCCGGACGAAGCGGCCATACAGCCCCATCAGCACCGCGATCGGCAGGGTGGCGATCACGGTGAAGGTGCCCCACGGGCTGCCGGCCAGCGCCTTGACCACCACCAGCGCCAGCACGGCGAGGATGATGGTCATGATCATCAGCACCCCGACCAGGGCGATCGCCCCCGGCACCGGCCCGAGTTCGGCGCGGATCATGTCGCCGAGCGAACGGCCGTCCCGTCGCACCGACATGAACAGCACCATCGAATCCTGCACCGCGCCGGCGAACACCACCCCGGCCAGGATCCACAGCGTGCCGGGCAGATAGCCCATCTGCGCCGCCAGCACCGGCCCGACCAGCGGCCCGGCCCCGGCGATGGCGGCGAAATGGTGGCCGAACAGCACGACACGGTTGGTGGGGACGTAATCGAGCCCGTCATTGCGCCGCACCGCCGGGGTGGGTCGGGCCGGATCGATCCCCATCACCCGGTGGCCGAGGAACAGGCCATAGAAACGGAAGGCGATCAGGTAGAGACAGACCGCGGCCATCACCAGCCACAGCGCGTTGATGGTCTCGCCCCGATGCAGGGCGATCACCCCCAGCGCCAGCGCGCCCAGCGCGGCGACGATGCCCCAGCCTACTTTTGTGACGGATGACCCCATGACAGATCCTCCCTTTCGAACGATCCGGCCGTGAATGCAGGTACCGCCGCAGTATATATGCCGGATACAGGGGTCGGAACCGCTTTTCGGTCATAAAAGCACGTCGTGCCGGCTGATTTTGTTATTTTCCACCATTTGCCACGGCGGCGGCGCGGTCCGCGCCTAACCCTGGCGGGGCGGCAATTCTTTCCGCGTCAACGGTCGTGCCGGCGTCGCCGCTCAGCGCGGCGGCGCGGCGCCACGGCACCAGGCGGTGAAGGCGGCGGGATCGAGCGGATGATGGGACAGGCCGGGGGTGCCGCTCCAGGCGGCGGCGAGATGATGGTCGGGCGGCAGGGGGCTCTGCCACAGGCGCCAGCGCAGATGGCCGAAGGTGGCGGTGGCGCCGGCGATGCGGATCCCGCTCATCGGCGCGGTCAGGCCGAGCCCGGCCGCCTTCAGCGCCGCCTCGCGCGCGGTCCAGGCGGCCAGGAACCCGGCCCGCCAGGCCGGGCTGCTGGGGTCGGGGCCGAGGCGGGCGGCGGCGGCGGCGCCCAACGCGGTTTCGGCCAGGGCCTGATCGATCTCGATCCGGCGCAGGGTCTCGACATCGACGCCGACCTCGCCCGGCGCCAGCGCCACCGCCACCGCGCCCTCGGCGTGGCTGAGGCTGAAATCGAGCCGGACCGGGCCGCCGCACAGCACCGGCTTGCCCTTGGCGGTGGCGGTGAAGGTCAATCCGGCCGGATCCAGGCCCAGCGCCCGGCCCAGCGCCAGCCGGGCGAGGGCGTGGGCGGCGGTGAAGGACTGACGGTCGGCGGCGCGGCGGAAACGGTCGGCACGGGCCCGTTCTTCCGGCGCCAGCAGCCCCCGCCACGCCGGATCGACCGCGCGGTCGTCCGGCAGCAGCAGGCTGTAGAGCGTCACGCCCATCGCCGCACCATGGCCCCGCGCGCCGGGACAGGCGGGGGCGGGGCGGGCGGGCTGATCATCGTGACGAAACTCCGGTTGGGGCGACCGGAATCCGGGCGACGGCAAAATCATAATCGCTCGCCGGATGACGACAAGCCCTGTCTGGGCGCGCGCGGAAACCGTGTCGGCCGGAAAAGCGAAGGCGGGGCTGAAACCAGGCGGCGTCGGGTGACCCTCACCCCGGCTTGGTCTGAAGCCCCGCCGGATGGAACGCCGGCGCCACCGTCAGGGCCGGGCCGGATAGATTCCCGCGTAGGCGATGCCATGGAACAGCGCCAGATTGGGCTGGCGGTTTTCGTGGGCGACGACCCCCTGTGCCGCCCCGAACGGACCGATGACGTTGTCCGCCAGCGGCACCAGATCCGCGGGCGGGCTGAGATTGGCATAGCGCGGCGCGTTGTTGCTCGCGGCCGTCAGCGCGTCAAGGTTCGACGAGTTCAGTGGGGCGGCGGTTTTCTGGTCGTTGCCTCGCACCGGGTTGAGCTTTTCGAGCCCGTGGGTATGGCTCGGCAGCATGGTGATGTCCAGGGCAAGGCTGGCTTCGCCCGGGGTGGCCCCCAATGGGTAGCTGGTCATTCCCCGCCCGTTGGAGGCCTGCCCCACCCCGATTCCGGTCCGGCCGGTGAAATTGGGCAACTTGAAATTGTTGATCCCATCGCCGCCATAGATGTTCCCGATCACCATGAACAGGCTCTGATACTGGGCGATGGTCAGGGTCTGACCAGCGCAGAGCAGCCAGCCATCCGGGACAAAAATGTTGGCGAAAAGCCGGATTTCCCCAATAAATGGATCGCTCATGACGGATCACCTTTCTTCATTGTCGCCAGGATCCGGCGCGTGCGTCGCGCCAGGATCAATCAGTTGAAGTTCGGGAAGATCCCGTTCCAGCAAATGATGTAATTGACCGCGATCGACGGCATCATGTTGTCATGTGGCAGGTTGCCGCCAACCGAGGTCGTGATCGCGGCGGCGTTGAAGAACCTGGTCCCGTCCGTTCCCTGGCTGGTGTCGCCATAGAGATGCAGGGTGTCGGCGACCCTGGCCAGGGCCAGTGTCTGGTTGGGGACGCCTTGGGTCGCGAGGCTGCTCGAACAGTTGAGGGCGTGGGTGTGGGAGGGGAAGTTGGCCTCGGTCAGGGAGACCTGCTCCACCCCGCCGGTTGCCGCCAGGACCCGGTTGGTGAGGCCGGGGCCCTGGCCGCTGCCGACTGCCGCGTTGCCGCAGAGATTGGGAACCGCGAAGGTGGTGGTGCCGTTGCCGCCGAACAACCCCGCGATCAGGGAAAACAGGGCCTGATAGGACTGAGCCTGGTAGGTCGTGCCGTCGCACAGCAGCCAACCCTGGGGGGCGTAGGAACCCGCGAACATTCGGATTTCGCCGATGAAAGAATCCGCCATTTCGTTCTCCTTACTTATCCGAATCGCTCAGGGACGGGTGGGATAGACGCCTTGGACCGCGATGCAGTAGGTCAGGACGGTGTAGGGCTGCATGTTTTGGTGGGGAGCGGACCCCCCGGCGGATTGGAGCGAATTGGCGCCGATCGTCACCATCGGGGTCGATGGAGGCCCATACAGGTTTTCCGGCGACGGCGTTTGGGGCGAGGCATAGACCGCGTCGGCGACCCCGGTGGCGTTGCCGGCATTGACGCTGACCATGAAATGGTGGTTGTGGGCGGGGATGTTGTTGGCGACCAGCACCACCCCTTCCTGACCGCTGGCGGCGCCGAGGTGGGTCGGATCACTTGGCGAGGTCGAACTCGCGCCAATCGCCACCCGACCGCGCAGGTCGGGAACCCCGAAGGTCGTCTTGCCGTCACCGCCGTAGGTTGTTCCAATCAGAGAGAACAGCGCCTGAAAGTACCGGATCTGCAACAACGAACCGTCACAGGGCGCCCATCCCCGGGGAATGCGGCCGAAGCCGAAAAGCTTGACTTCGCCAAGAAATGGTTCCGCCATAAGACCCTCCATTCCATTAGGTCATAAGCCTTCCGCGAGGCGGCATCCTGGTTGATGCTGTCTTTCAGTCAGCTACTGAAGGTAATTTAGTATGGCCTCAACCCATGATCCGAGTCAAACCCGGATCAACCCTAAGGTTGTCTATCGGTCTTTATTATCATCGTAAGGTATGGGGTTGACACCCGATCCCCAGCGAAAGGAATCGGTCACCTTTTGTTTCCCGGTTCCGGGGGCGGTGATGGGGCTCAGGGGTGGGCGGGTGGTAGCGTTTCACGCTCGGCGCGGTGGAGGTCGTCCCAGCACAAGGCCGGCGGGGGCTGGTCCCAGCGGCCGCCGCTGGCCGCCAGCACCGCGTCGTTGAGGCGCATCACCTCGTTGTTCTCGCGGTTGCCCTTGCGGTTGTGGCGGCTGACGGTGTTGACCTCGCCGAGCGGCAGGCCGGCCTGTTCCAGCATCCCGGTCAGGCAACTGGTGCCGCTGCGATGCATGCCGAGGATCAGAATGGTCCGCATCCGCTCCCCCGTCTGCTTGCGCGGGCTCTGCCCGCACCCGCCAAGGGCCGCAAGGCCCTTGGAACCCTTTCCTTGTTCTTCGCGCGACCAACGCTCGCGCCCAAGCTGACCGGCCTTTCCGTGCCCGACCATTAATGGGTTCCAAGGGCCTTGCGGCCCTTGGCGGGGGTGGGCGGAGCCCACAGGCGTCAGCCCCGCCGCCTTGTCACGCGCCCTTGCGCAGCCGGAAGGTCACCAGCTCGTGGACGATCCCATGGAGGGTCTGGATCTCCTGCCCGGTCAGATGGGCGCGCTGGAAGATGTTGCGGATGTTGCGGATCATCACCGGCCGCTTGTCCGGCACCCGCAGGAAGCCGCAGGCATCGAGTTCGCGTTCGAGATGCTCGAAGAAGGCGATCAGCTTTTCCTTCGGCGCCGGGCCGGTGTCGCGGGCGCCCTTGGTCATCGCCGGCAGCGAGTCCGGTGCCTCGGCCTGATACCATTCATAGGCGATCAGCAGCACCGCCTGGGCGAGGTTGAGCGAGGTGTAATCCGGGTTGAGCGGCACGGTCAGCACGGTGTCGGCCAACGCCACGTCGTCATTTTCGAGCCCGGTCCGCTCCGGCCCGAACAGCACGCCGCAACGTTGGCCCTCGGCCTCGAGCCCGCGAATGACATTGGCGGCCTGACGCGGGGTATCGACCGGCTTGACCATGTAGCGGTCGCGCGCGGTGGTGGCCCACACCCGGGTCAGGTCGGCCACCGCCTCGGCGGTGGTGTCGAACCGCCGCGCCGCCAGCAACACCCGGTCGGCGCCCGAGGCGGCGGCGACGGCGCGGTCGGACAGCCAGTCCTCGCGCGGCGCCACCAGCCGCAGATCGGTCAGGCCGCAATTGAGCATCGCCCGCGCGGTGGTGCCGATGTTCTCCGACAATTGCGGGCGGACCAGGATGATCGCCGGCGCCAGCGCCGGCGCGCTCCCGTCACTCATTCCGGCACCTCGACGTCGCGCAGGCGGAACAGCATGAAGGTGATGGCGTCCTGCAACGCCTCCAGCGAGGCTTCCAGCACGTTGGTGTGGACGCCGACGGTGGTCCAGCGATGGCCGCGCCCGTCCTCGCTCTCGATCGTCACCCGGGTCTTGGCGCAGGTGCCGGCGGTGCTTTCGGTGATCCGCACCCGGTAATCCTTCAGCTCCATCTCGGCCAGCTCGGGATAGACCGCCACCAGCACCTTGCGCAGAGCGACATCGAAGGCGTGGACCGGACCGGTGCCCTCGCCGACCTCCATGTGCTCGTGCTCGCCGACCGCGACCTTGACGGTGGCCTCGGACAGGGTGACCCAGTCGCCCCGGGCGTTGCGGCGGCGTTCGTCGATCACCCGGTAGCGCTGAAGGCGGAAATAATCCGGCACCTCGCCCAAAGCGCGCCGCACCAGCAGCTCGAAGCTGGCCGCCGCCTGATCGTAGGCGTAGCCCTCATGCTCCAGCTTCTTGATCAGATCGACCAGATCGCTGACCGAATGCGGGTCGAAGCCGACCTGCATCCGCTCGACCACCTCGACCAGGGCGTCGCGCTTGACCGCGTCGAAATCGACCCCGATCTCGTTCATCCGGGCCAGGATGTTGGAGCGGCCGGCCTGATCCGACACCACGATCTGGCGCAGATTGCCGACGGCGGTGGGGTCGATGTGCTCGTAACAGCGCGGGTCGCGCGCCACCGCCGAGACGTGCAGCCCGCCCTTATGGGCGAAGGCCGAGGCGCCGACATAGGGCTGGCCGCGCTGGGGGGCGCGGTCGAGCACCTCGTCGAGCAGGCGCGACAGCCGCTTGAGCCCGGTCAGCCCCTCGGGGGTGACGCCGGTCTCGAACCCCATCTTCAGCATCAGCGCCGGCAGGATCGACACCAGATTGGCGTTGCCGCAGCGCTCGCCCAGGCCGTTGAGGGTGCCCTGGACCTGGCGCGCCCCGGCCCGCACCGCCGCCAGCGAATTGGCGACCGCGGTTTCCGAATCGTTGTGACAGTGGATGCCGAGATGGTCGCCGGGGATGCCGGCGGCGATCACCGCGCCGACGATCCGCTCGATCTCCTCGGGCAGGGTGCCGCCGTTGGTGTCGCACAGCACCACCCAGCGGGCGCCGGCCTGATAGGCGGTCTTCACCGCCGCCAGGGCGTAATCGGGGTTGGCCTTGTAGCCGTCGAAGAAATGCTCGGCGTCGAACAGGGCCTCATCGACCTTGCGGGCGGCGTGGGCGATCGAGTCGCCGATCATCCGCAGGTTTTCGTCGAGGTCGATCCCCAGCGCGACGGTGACCTGGAAGTCCCAGCTCTTGCCGACCATGGTGACCACCCGGGCCGGAGTCACCAGCAGCGCCCCCAGGCCGGGATCGTTGTCGGCCGAGCGGCCGGCGCGGCGGGTCATCCCGAACGCCGCCAGCTTGCCGTGCTCGAACGCGGGCGGATCGGCGAAGAAGGCGTCGTCGGTGGCGTTGGCCTTGGGCCAGCCGCCCTCGATGTAATCGATGCCGATTCGGTCCAGCTCGCGCGCGATCCGCGCCTTGTCGGCAGCGGAGAAGTCAACGCCTTGCGTCTGCGCTCCGTCGCGCAGCGTCGTGTCGTAGAGATAAACGCGCTCGCTCATGGCTGAACCCGTCGGGCCTTTCGTCGCTAAGAGGACAGGAACCCGGCACTCTGCCCGATTCTGTTCCCCAAGGGCAACTTGATTGGCCGCCGGTCAGTCGCGGTGGCTGTATCGGATCGCGATGCCGTGATAGTGCGAGAGTTCGGTGCCGGGCTGCATTCTGGGCGGCAGCGAGATTTCCAGTGTCCGGGCATCGACCCAACGCAGGCGCGGGCGGCCGGTTCCCATCTCCGTAAAAGTCTGGATCGGGCCGGGTTTGCCCCAGACGTTGGGATGATCCACGTCTTCCATCTCGAGAGAGTAGGTCGCGCCCAGAAACTCCCCGCATACCCAAAGTTGGGCGACCCTGCGCCGGTCCGGAGAGACGATTTCCTGTTCGATTGCATCCGGCGCGCAAAAGCCGTGTTCCTGCTTGAGCAGGAAAATCACCCCGACCACCAGCGCAACGCCGAGGGCGAGCAGCGTGCCCAGGCAGATCGCCAGAAATTTGATCAGCCCCTTGATCAATATCGTGTCTCAGGATTCCGGGGGAAGGGGAGCCGTCGGCGCCCGCGCGGCATAACGCCGGGCCAGGGCGGCGCAGGCCATCAACTGGATCTGATGGAACAGCATGAGCGGCAGCACGATCAGGCCGACCTCGGCCGAGGGGAACAACACGTTGGCGATCGGCACGCCGCTGGCGAGGCTTTTCTTCGAGCCGCAGAACACGATGGCGATCTCGTCCTCGCGCGAAAAGCCGAGGGCGCGGCTGAGAAACGTCGTCGCCGTCAGCACCAGGGCGAGCAGGAACAGGCAGACCACCACCATCACCGCCAGCCCGTCGAGCGGCAATTGCCGCCACAGGCCATGGATCACCGCCTCGCCGAAGGCGACATAGACCACCGACAGGATCGAGCCGCGATCGACCAGCCCGACCAGCCGGCGGTGGCGGCCGACCCAGCCGCCGATCCACGGCCGCAGCATTTGCCCGGCGATAAAGGGCAGCAGCAATTGGGCGACGATCGCCTCGATCGAACCGAGCGACATCGTCCCGCCGCCATCGACCTGCATCAGCAGCGTCACCAGCAGCGGGGTGAGGAATACCCCGAGCAGGTTGGAGGCCGAGGCGCTGCAAATCGCCGCCGGGACGTTGCCGCCGGCGATCGAGGTGAAGGCGATCGAGGATTGCACCGTCGAAGGCAGACAGGCGAGATAGAGCATCCCAAGCGCCAGCCGATCCGGCAGCCAGCCCGGCGCCAGCGCCTTGATCGCCAGCCCGAGGGCGGGGAACAGCAGGAAGGTCACCGACAGCACCAGCAGATGCAGCCGCCAATGGGTCAGGCCGGCGAACACCGCCTCACGCGACAGCCGGGCGCCATGGAGGAAAAACAGCAGGGCGATCGCGACATTGGAAAAATCGTGGAAATAGTCCGCGAACGTCCCTCGCGCCGGCAACAGGCTGGCCAGCACCACCGTTCCCACCAGCGTCAGGGTGAAAGTGTCAGGACGAAACCGAAACGCCACGATCGTGTCTCCGTCAGAAAGGACCGGCCAGCAAGGCCGGACCACGCCGCGTCGGGGGGCTGCCCCCTCCCTGGTATAAGGGAGGGTGTGCCGGGAACGGAGCAAAAAGCGTTCCGGCCGTTAAAGCGGCTGCACCAACCCTTCCGTCTCCATGAGACGCAAGGCTTCGGGCAAGGTCAGGTCGGGATGCAGGCAAAGCCATTGCCCGGTATGGCGATGCCACATCAGGTCGAAGCGATGGTTGCCCTGGTGATCGAGGCGGGCGAAGGGGGCGTCGAACTCTTCGCCGGCATTGTCGGCGAACCCCGAGCGATAGCGGCGGATGAAGCTGTAGCGTTCGCCGCGCCATTTCCCGAACAGGGCGACGGGGTAGTTGAAGGGCGTGGGGCGGATTTCGGGGAGGAAACGCGGGATCAGAACGTCGGCGATGAAACGGTCGCAGGTGGCGGCGATGGCCGCCTTGTCATCCTTGGACAGTGCCCTGCCCCACGACCCCAACCGCTTTGCCATGACCTCATCTCCTGGTATTCCTGGACAGCGTGAGCATTCGACGCCCATTTTGATGCCCAGAGGGTGTTGCTACAACACTCAACCATTTCTGTCAGAATGATCGAAGTCGCGCACAGAGGCGAGATGGTGGAGACGGTGGGATTGACCCGTGAGCCGCCAAAAATTCAGCGAAAACAATATGCGAAATGACGCCACCATTGCCGTTTTGTCGCGCCATTTCTGTAGCGCCGACAATGGCTTCGGTGGACAATATGCGAATCGAACTCAGGGCGCGCTGACATCCATACCCGCCGCCGTCACCGATGCCGCGATATCCGCGATAGATCGAAACAGCATCAACGGGTCATCTCTGGACGGTGAGAAACCACGACGGCGCCAGAATTCAGCCGCCTCGGTATCGATGGCATTGACCATCAGGGCGCGCCCACCAATCAACCGTGCTCCCTGAACGCAACGGATCAGGGCATGGCGCAGCAGGCCGGTAGCGATACCGTGACCGGCCCACTCCATATCGGTCGCCAACTGCCCCAACAGCAAGCAAGGGACGGGGTTGGACGGTTGGCCGGTCTTGATGGAGCGGGGTAGTACGGTCGGCACCGCTGCCGTGGGCGCCAAGCCGTAATAGCCCACCACCCGCCCCGCATCATGGACGACCATCACAACGGTGAAGCCCTTTTCCTGATTGGACAGGGCGCGGGTCTGGAGCCAGTGGTCAAGGGCAGGCTTGCCGCAGGTGAATTGCGACACGTCGTGTGTCGCGTTCAACGGTTCAGGGGTGGAAAGGGGCGTCGACACTCAGCCTTGCCCGCTCTCTCGTTCCCACGGCGCGGGACGCTTCAGAATTTCAACCATGGGAGCCACGGGTACGGCCGGGGCGGACAGCACCGCCATGAAGGCGGCAAACCCTTCCTGGCTCATGCGCACCAACCCGGCCTCCATCAGCGCGTCTTCGGCGGCACGCACCGCCGCTTCGCGGACGAAGTCCGTTCGTGACCGCCCGCGCAACTGAGCGGCCCGATCAATGATGGCGAGATCGGCGTCGGGCAGTCGCATGGAGAGCGGATGGTCTTTGCGATTGGCGGTGGCGGACATGGCAACTGCTCCCTGATGTCAAAGCTAATATGTGTGACGGTAGCGCATTTTGCAATACGAGCCAGGGCGTATGCCAGAAGAGCAAATAGATCAGGGAGCGGGCGAATCAGGCTTCCAGTTTAGACAAGGCTTTCGGCTTGTGGGCAAGATACGTGTCTATCTCCCACTGATCGGGATTTTTCGCAAGAAACATGGCCTCAAATCGCAAGCCACTATCAGAATTACCTAGGTGGAAGCTGCAATTGGCAAGAGTTGCATAAGCCCATTTTAGGTCCTGATCGTCAGAGTCTTCTATTTGTTGTGATAGGCTCGCGACAATTTCGCGCCTTGTCCTCTTCGCCTCAAACTTACTGAAAGCAACCTCTTCTTCATCGTTTGTCGTTTTTGCCAAGATATCAAGACAAGATGCGTAATTTTCCCCTGAATAATAATTTCTTGAGAGTAGGTATCCTCGTTTGTACGCATTGATGGCTAGGCTGAGGGTTTGCCGGTCCCCGTTGATCTCAAAGAGGCGTTTGTAAATGGCTCCGACAAGACCAAGAGTCTCTGGGTCGTTTGTTTCATCTTCATGGTATATTTTTGATATTATGGTGAGGGCGGAAATCAGGGCAGTCTCTTTGCTGGGGTATTCGGATTTGTACACGCAGAGTGCATGCTGCTGAATGAAATAATGTTCGTCTGGCATTATCGCAGATGCCTTTTCCCACAAAGAGGCGGCGCGTAGGAAATCTCCGCTAGCCTTTAATGCCTTTGCTCTTTCGGAGAAGGCAAAAACGTGATTTTCTTTTTGAAGAAGTCGTGAGATTACATGTTCGTAATCTCTATCTGACAACTTGTGTGGGGTGATGTCAGTCAGATATTCGAACAACGGGCTATCGGTTCCGTTTTGCTCTTCTATTGCTCTGATTAGCTCTTCAAGCCGCTGCTGGCATGCCTTCGCTTCCGAAGCGCCAACATCATCGCCAAGGTGGGTGTATATCAGGAAGCGATTGTGGTCGAGGTCGAAGGGAATTTTCCCTTCCCTATCCTTTAAGATCACCGTGTGATTTGGTCGTGCAGCGTGCCTTATCCCTAATTCGTAAATCGCGTTGGGGTTTAGTGTGGTGATATCAGCAATTACTAGCTCCGCCCTCACCAGCAAAGCATACATGCTCTTGTCAATGATGCCGGAGTCCTGAATTTCATCAGCCCTAATGCTTGTATAGCCGCATCTTTCGACGGCGGGCTTTATTATATTCGTATACGTCTTATCTAGATCGTAAGTCTTTCCCGTGGAGAAGTCCGTTTTCTTTCCGAATCCCATGATGGTAAAGCAGAGCTTGCTTCTCACCTCCTCAGACTCCTGCGGGAACGGGGTGATCGAGAGTGTCGCAAATCTTCCTAATGATGGCCGGGGCGTTAAAGCCAACAGGCCCACCCTCGTTGTCAGCATTTTGAATGAACACAGGGATGTTTCCAGTATAGCCGTGCGGCCGAACAGAGAGGATCGGCTTTTTGTATTCCACAGCAACACCAACTTCAAACTTGCACCAATCGCTGTTCACCATCGCCATTTGTGCAAAAACGACAAAATAATTGCACTGCCTCACCTGTTCGCGCAGCGCGGCCTTGATCTGGTTTACGCGATTTACATCCAGCGGATCGTGGGATGGCACGGAATAATCCAGGTAGCTAAAGCCGTATTTCTTAAATTTCTCAACCAAGCTGTTGTAATCGTCGGCATACGACCAGCGGTGAGAGATCATAATGTTGGGCTTTGTCATTCGTCTTTCCCCTCATCGTAAGGCTTGGTTCCAGACGGCCTGAGCTTGTTTAAATGCTATGTCGCTCAGCCGTTGGTCGTGCCAATGATACTACCTTACGGGCTATACCGGAAGAGGTCGCGGGTTGAGATGAGGGGGGCTTGGAAGGGCTTCGTATCGTTAGGTCAGGGTCTTGTGAGGCCCGCAGCTCTGTCCCGCGCAATGTCTCAATAGAGCGCAATTTGACTTCTGGGACAAAATGCCCATAGCATCCTTGGAGCTTATTGAGACGGGGGATGCGATGCTGATCGGCTATGCCCGCAGTTCGACTCTGGAACAGGTCGCCGGGATCGAGGCGCAGATTCGCGACCTCCAGGCGGCTGGATGCGAGAAGGTCTTTGCCGAGCAGGTGGTCCGTGGACATTGCGGGTCGCCAGCAGCTTGCCCGGCTACTCGACTACGCCCGTGATGGCGATACAGTCGTTATCTCCGACCTTTCAAGATTGGCGCGCTCCGTCTCCCATCTGCTGTCGATCTTTGAGAAGCTGAATGGGAAAGGAGCGGGCCTGCGCATCCTCAACATGGGGATCGACACCAGCACGCCGACCGGCAAGTTGATGATCACGATTCTCGGCGGCATCCATTGCTGGGAGCGAGAGATCATGCTGGAGCGCCAAAGGGAGGGCGTTGCCAAGGCGAAAGCCGAAGGGAAATGCAAAGGTCGAAAGCCGACCGCCATGGTAAAGGCGGAGGACGTGCGTCGGCTGAAGGCTGAGGGTGTTGGTGCCACCGAAATTGCGACTCGTCTCGGTATCGGGCGGGCGTCGGTCTATCGGGCGGTGGCTGGCGCGTAGCTTGCCGCGGACTCGTCAGGAAACCAGCGCAGATCGCATTATCATGACCGAAAGGTCGGCCTGTGCAAGGCGGCGATTTACGCGAGGATCAAAGAGGGGGCGTTCCCAGCTCCAGTGAGCTTCTTCGCGGGGCCGGCCGTTGCCTGGAAGCTGACCGACCTGCTGACAAGGATGGGGCGGCAGGGAGAGGCATAGGCCGGAGGGCAACCGGGAGACCGCTTGTGGGTCATCCTGTGGGTTCCCCCGACTTGGCAACAAAAAAGCCAAGTCACATCAACGACTTGGCTTGGGCAAATGGCGGAGAGGGTGGGATTCGACTCTCGCGCCACAGAACCCGCAGAAATCCTAGGCTTCAGGCAACCCGAAACTGCCCTTGGTGTAACAGTTCGGGGTAAGGATGGCAAGGGGCGCTGCCACGCCCCGGCCGAGCCTCTAAGAGCCCAACTCAAAAAGAGTTGAGCGGTTTCAGAGGGTTGTGATTCCGTTTTGTTGCGAGACGAAACGGAGAGAGATCGATGCCCTGGACCGAAACCGCCCGCCGTGAGTATCGGCGGGCGAACCG